>JALFFZ010000064.1 GCA_022777585.1 Bacteroidales bacterium
TCCGCTGCCGCCGTACTCGAATGGTAATCAAATTTTTATTAACTTTGCAACTGTATTAAAACCCGAATATTATGATTAAAAGTCCAATTTGCGACATCCTCGGCATCAAATACCCTCTGTTTCAGGGCGGTATGGCCTGGATTGCAGATGCCAGACTGGCCGCTGCGGTATCCAACGCAGGCGGTCTCGGCCTTATTTCATCAATCAACTACGGTACAGAAGCCGTAAGGCAGGAAATACGCAAGTGCCGCGAGCTCACCGACAAGCCGTTCGGAGTGAACATCATGCTTGCCGCCCCTAACGCAGCCGAGGTCGCTGACATGGTAATTGAGGAAGGTGTGAAGATTCTCACCACCGGTGCAGGATCACCTTCAGCATATATGGAGAAGTGGAAGGCTGCCGGGATCAAGGTTATTCCTGTAGTGGCCTCAGTAGCATACGCATTGAAAATGCAGGAACTCGGGGCGACAGCCGTTGTTGCAGAAGGCGCCGAGTCCGGTGGACACGTTGGCGACAACCACACCATGGCCCTTGTGCCTCAGGTCATTGACGCACTCGACATTCCTGTCCTCGCAGCCGGTGGAATCTTCGATGGAAGAGGAGCTGCCGCTGCCTTCATGATGGGAGCAGTGGGCGTTCAGGTCGGCACCCGTTTCCTCGTTGCTGACGAATGTCTCGTTCACCCGAACTACAAGGAGAAGCTCATCAAGGCATCCGATGTCAGCACCATGGTGACCGGAAAATCCCTGGGAGATGCCGTACGCTGCCTGAAGAACCCGTTCTCCAAGAAGTTCTTCAAGATGGAGTACGATCCGGCCGTATCAAAGGAGGAGGTTCTCGAATTCGGAAAGGGCTCACTCCGCAAAGCCGTATTTGACGGGGACAATATGGGAAGTTACCTCGCAGGTGAGGTCGCCGGAATGATCAGGAAGACCGAAAGCGCGGAATCAATAGTAAAGGACATAATGGAAGGTGCCGAGAAACTCCTCAGGAACGCTCCTGCGCTCCTTGGATAGGCACAAGGGCGCAATGAGCTGAGACGCGCGGCGCGCCTGACTAAACAACTGAACAACTTATGGCAAAAAGAGTAGTAGTAACTGGAATGGGTATCATCTCCCCAATCGGAAATGATATCGAAACTTACTGGAACAATCTTGTGAACGGTGTCTGCGGCATCGATTTCATCACAAATTTCCCGACTGAGAATCTCCCCGTGAAGATTGCGGGCAAGGTCAAGGATTTCAAGCCGGAGGATTATGGAATGGACAAGCCCTTCGCCAGGAAACAGGACCTCTTCACCCAGTACGGCGTGGCCGCCGCCTATCAGGCAATGCAGCAGGCCGGTCTCAAGACTGAAGGAGAGGACAGCAACATCGACCCGTTCAGACTCGGCGTCTATGTAGGCTCCGGCATCGGCGGATTCGAAATCCAGTACAGGGAAACCGCCAAGATGATCGAGGACCCTTCAGGAAAATGGGTATCACCTCTCTTCATCCCGACGATGATTTCCAACATCGCTGCAGGCCACATCGCCATCAAGCATCACGCTAACGGACCTACAATCGACGTGGTTACCGCCTGCGCGACATCAACGAACAATATTGGAGAGGCTTACAGGGCAATCAAGCACGGCTACGCTGATGCCATCATTGCAGGCGGTGCTGAGAATGCCACTATTCCTCTCGGACTTGCAGGCTTCGCAAATGCCAAGGCACTTTCCCGCGCCGAGGACCCGAAGTACGCTTCACTTCCGTTCAATGCGAACAGGGGCGGATTCGTAATGGGAGACGGAGCCGGAATGATTGTTCTTGAGGAATATGAGCATGCAAAGGCACGCGGAGCAAAGATTTATGGCGAAATGGTGGGCTACGGCAATACCTGCGACGCATACCACTCTACCGCACCAAGGCCGGACGGAACTACCCAGGCCAAGTGCATCGAGCTCGCTCTCACCGAGGCCGGTTTCGACAAGGAGAAGGATGTTCTCTACATCAATGCGCACGGAACAGGAACCAAGCTCAATGACGCCGCTGAGACAATGGCCTACAAGCTCGCTCTCGGTGACTATGCATACAAGGCCCACATCGACTCCATCAAGTCCATGACAGGCCACATGCTCGGAGCAGCCGGCGCAGCTGAGGCTATCGCCACCATCCTCGCCCTCAGGAACGGAATCGTTCCTCCGACCATCAACCTTGACACTCCTGATCCGGAATGCGATCTCGACTACACACCTAACAAGGCTGTGAAGGCCGACCTCACCATCGGAATTTCAGACTCACTCGGCTTCGGCGGACACGATGCCTGCGTGGCATTCAGAAAATATACGGAATAACCGGGTTTCCGGCATTCATGTAAAGACAACTAAAACCTGCATACAATGAACAAGGAAGACATTAAACAGTTTCTGCCTCACAGGGAGCCGATGCTCCTTGTCGACGAGGCCGAGATCGACGAGAATGGTGTTGCCCACTGCAAATACACCATCAAGGAAGAT
>JALFFZ010000075.1 GCA_022777585.1 Bacteroidales bacterium
GGAGCAGATGACTATTTGAAACTGGCATGGCTTTCAAACACCCTTGGCCTGCCGCAGGAGGATCGTGACCAGATATTCATCCGAATGGTATTCAACTATGTTGCCGGTGTGTCAGATGACCACAGCAAGAACTTCTCTTTCATCATGGACAAAAACGGAAGGTGGAGACTGTCTCCAGCTTATGACGTGATGTTCACGGCAAACATTTGGGAAGACCGTTCTGCCTACATCCATTCCCTCGGTATCATGGGGAAAAAGTCCGCAGTGACAATAGCAGACTTCATGGACTTCGCAGAAGACTTTGTCGAAAACCCGAAGGCGATGATAGATAGGGTTATAAATGCTGTCGCAAAATTCGGACAGTGGTGTGACCACTACAATGTCGATGCAGGCACAAAGAAGCTCATCCAGAATGCCCTTGACTTCATCAGGCCACGATAAATTGCCTTCTCCGAAATATTCAATCATCTTTTCATAACTTTGTCTGATACTATCCGCAGTTCATCATTGTACCATTTCCACGTCAAGCCTGGCAATGGTAAGGGCCAAGCTGTCCGTCCAAATAGAAGATTCCCTGACAGATGCACAGTCATTGCACCGCAAAGCGGAAACTGTGGAGTTCGCATATGGACTTGGCGTCGTCTGCTGGAGCTACAGCTGCGTCGGAAGCTTCAGGGGAGGAGAATACGAAGAACAACGCTTGCTTTCCCTTGAGGGTGCGGAGATTGCAGCACTCTGCGCTGAGCCTGATGAGGCCGGTACTGCAGGTATCCCCTATCTCGAAAGCGGCGATTTCCACTCCGCCCTGTTCAGGCGATGGTCCACCGGCCAGCACACTGATGACTCCTTCATTGCCCTCGGGCACAATCTCCAGCTCAAGCAGTGCCTTCTTTCCGGAAGAATGTCTCAATGCCGAATTGAGAATGCTGAAATTCAGATACTTGTAACCGACAATCGAACCTGAAGTATTGTTGACGACAGGACAGTGGCACTCCCTGAGGCTGTATAGAGCCTCGTGTCTCCCCTCAACCCTGGTAGGTTTGACATAAGGGCCGCTGAAATAGAAATTCGGATATTTCTGCCTGACTCCCCCAGGATTCCAAAAGTAGCAGGCCAGTCCCGCAGGGGTCTTGCGCAGAGGGTCGAGCCCATCGACAGCAAACCCTTCGGATGTAATTTCCGCCTCGCTGATGCTGACCTTGCCGCCTTTGCCCTTCTGAACCTTCACCTCGATGGGGGAAACCATTGCCTGACGCGAATATTCATCCGTTCCCGTCTGTCTGTGGTAGAACACCCACCACTGTTTACCGATTTTGAGAATGCTCCCGTGCGTATTTCCGTAAGGACATCCGGTACATATCACATTTCCCCCGGAATCGGTGTCACGTCCGCGGCAGTCAATGATCGTCCCGCCGTATGTCCATGGCCCCAAAGGGGTGTCGCTGTATGCATAAGCGAGGTTGTAGTTGCAGGCCGGAAGCCCGTTCTCTCCATCTGCAGTCATCCTCGAATATATGAGCACGTATTTGTCATCGATTTTCCTTAGCGACGAGGCTTCGTAGAAACGGAACTCCCCGGCATCGCGGCTTCCCGGAATCATGCCATCCACCGGCTCTGTGCCCTCGAGCACGTCGGCCATGCTCACGGGATCCATTTCCGCACCGTAGGAATGTTCGAAGCCCCAGTAGCCGTACACTCGTCCGTCATCATCGACGAACACTGCAGGATCGAAACCGAGCATGCCGGAGGTGGCGGCAGGATCGTCATTGCTCCAGTTGACCACCTTGAACGGTCCGTCAGGCCTTTCACTGACAGCGACCATCGCATGGCGCCGTCCGTCCTGCGTGTTGGGGTAAAGGTAATAGAGTTTCCTGTCCCCTACCTGTCTGACGGCGATGTCCGGTGCAAAGAGCACGTCCCCGAGTCCGTCGCTTCGGAGCGGATTGCCGTCCCTGTCATTTTCCGAGGTAAAGATGACTCCGTCATAGCGCCAGTGCAGCAGGTCATCCACGGATGCGGACCATACAACCTGATCCCGGCCGCAGTACGAGTCCACGAGTGAGTCGTGTGAGCCGTAGATATAGACCCTGTACTCGCCCGGACGGTCCGGGTCCTCGAATACATAGGGCTCGCCATCGGGGATATACTCCCAGAGCGGGAGATAGGGATTCTGGCCGTAAAGTATTGTCTGACAGAGTAATGCACTTGCTATTATCAGTGCGCTGCGGAACTTTTTCATATCAGCAATGTGTATTTCCGATAAACAATGTTATATCCACTCAAAGTTGTCCATTCCGGCCCCGATCTCAAAATGATACTTGGCTATGCCCAAGTCGATTTGAGTGTAGCCAATCATGGAGAATCCCCTATGGGCCCGTACCTGATGGCGGTTGCCGCTCATGCCCACGTATTCAAATGAGAATTTCTGCTGGTTTACGGCAGTAGGCGCAAGCAATGCTGCTTCAATCCCCTTCCTGAACCATGAAGGAGTGACATCACTTGCGTTGCTCACCTTCTCTACGGTCTTGGTCTTATGGCTTGCTCCCTGTGTCTCGCCGTAGCCGATGGCAATATATGCCTTGATCACCTCGCCCTCTTCCAGCACATAGGTGTCCGGAATCTTTCTGTAGCTCAGGCCCACCCAGCAGGTGTTCAATCCAATCGACTGAGCCAGCAGCACAAGATGCTCCCCATAATAGCCTATGCGCTCATCAAGGTCATCGGCTTTCTTTCCTGCCATGACCAGATAGTTGCCGACATTGCGGAACTTGCCGTATTTAGCCAGCGTTCCCCGGAATGCCTCCGGCTCATTGCGTATCAACTGGATATGGAGTCGTCCATCATTGTTCAACTTCACGATTTCATCCTCAAGAACCTTGACGGTCTCCCCGCTCAATGGCTGGTCCTTGTAAGCCCTTACACTATGCCGGGCTTCAATTGCCTCCTGTACTGTCATCATTGTTATCTTATTTTTTGGCTCTTCCCGCCCACCGTTCCGAGCCGGACACAAAAATAGTAATTTCCGAGATTTAACGAAACAGATGGGCTCCCGTGAGCAGATCGGAAAAAATCATTATCTTCGCATGTTCGATAACCGGAAAACAGGCAGAATCTCATCCAATGACGGACATCCGTGAAAAAGTCATATCCTGCAGGGAAATAACACAGTTCCAGAAGAAAGTCTTTCTGGAGCTCCTGAAGGTACCTGCCGGACAGACCATCTCATACGGGGAGCTTGCACGACGCATTGGCTGCCGATGTCCGCAGGCTGTCGGTCAGGCATTGAGGAAGAACCCATTCGCCCCCGATGTCCCCTGCCACAGAGTCATACGCTCCAATGGAAAGATTGGAGGTTATTTCGGAAAGACTGACGGGGATATGATTGAGCGGAAACGCAAACTTCTGGAATCCGAACAGTGATGATTCCGGCATTCCCTCCACCGACCTGCAGCACATCTGAAAATATTGCAATTAGGTTCCGATCTCGTATATTTGCAGCCAAATACAGGTTTCACAATAATATACGTAAAAAATGAAAACCTTTCTGAAATTGACGGCGGAGCGGCATTGGAGTGATCGCGCCATTTCATGCAACCCGCCATTGCGCCGGAGTCTTGCCGGTCAGCGACTTGAAGAAACGGATGAAATGCTGGGGGTATTCGAAGCCGAGAAGCGAGCTGACCTGAGTTACGGTAAGCATCTCTGACTGAAGAAGTTCCTTGGCCTTGGAAAGAATCCGGTCGTTGATGATGTCCTTGGCGGTGCGTCCCGTTTCGGTCTTTACCAAAGTGCCGAAATATCCGGTGGAAAGGCAGCACTTGTCGGCGAAGTATGCCACCGTAGGCAATCCGTCTTGTTCAGCCTGAGTGTCGAGATACTCATCCAGCAGATTAAGGAACTGCTTTGCCACTCTGTGATTGATCTCCTCTCGGGTTATGAACTGGCGGTCGTAGAAGCGCAGGCAATAATTGAGCAGAAGCTCGACATTGGACACTATCAGTTCCCGGGTGTGCTTGTCGATGGCACGGTGCAATTCCTGCTCTATCATGGCAAGTACACCCCGGAAGACTTCAACTTCCTGGGCGGAAAGATGCAGGGCCTCCGTACTGGTGTAGCTGAAGAATTCGTAACGGCTTATCTGTCTGCCCAATGCGGTGCGGTTGAGGAGGTCGGGATGGAAGACCAGGGCCGTGAACCTGGCAAAAGGCACGTCGGGATTAGGTTCCACTTTCACCACCTGTCCAGGGGCAAAGCTGGTCACGGTCATCTCGTCGAAGTCGTAGGGCGTGCGGCCGTAAGAGAGCTTGCATCCCTTGTTCTCCTTGAGATAGATGGCATAAACGCCGTAGTGCATCACACATTCCCTGATGTGCTCCGTGTTCTCGACGTGCACCACGCTTACCAGGGGATGAAGCGTTTCCATCCCCTGATATTCGTTGAAGTCCTGTACGGTATTAAGATAAACCTCTTCCATATTCTTTTGTGCTCAGCAGACTGTCGTTTTCATTAATCCGGATTGGCGGAAGCATTGACCTCCGCATAGTCTTCATCCGACACGGGTTCCAGCCACTCGTTCGACGCATTGTCTCCCTCGATTTCGAAGGCGAGATGGGCAAACCAGCTGTCGTCGGCAGCTCCGTGCCAATGCTTCACGCCTGCAGGGATGTGAATGACAGTTCCCGGAAGAATCTCCTGCGCTGGCTTTCCCCATTCCTGATACCATCCGCGCCCGGCCACGCCGATCAGCATCTGTCCTCCTCCCCTGGTGGCCTGATGGATGTGCCAATTGTTGCGGCAGCCCGGTTCAAACGTGACATTGACGATGGCGACCTGCTCGTCGGATATTTTCGCAAGATAACTATTTCCTTTGAAATATCTTGCATATTCAGTGTTCGGTTCGCCAATCGGGAAAATCATTTCCTGCTGGAAGCGGGCTCCGGCGTCGTCCGATGAGGTGTCTTCCTTCCAGACTTCCTTGGCCTGACGGAATGCAGCCCATGCCTTGGGCCATCCTGCATAGAAAGCAATATGGGTGATGATTTCCGATATTTCCGTTCTAGTGATGCCGTTCTTCCTGGCCTCCTGCAAGTGGTAGGTGAGCGACGAGTCGGTGATGCCCTGGCTGATGAGCGAGGTGAGGGTGACAAGGCTGCGGTCGCGAAGGCTGAGCAGGTCGTTGCGGCTCCAAACCTCGCCAAACAGGATGTCGTCGTTGAATTCCGCGAATTTCGGGGCAAACTCGCCCAATTGGTCGCGTCCTGCCGTCTGTGTTATCTTGTTCTGTGCCATAACATTCAGTGTCGTCATTGTCATGAAAGCTGTAATAATTATAAAACTTTTCATCCGCATTGCGAAATTACTGTTTTCCTCTTGATCAGACGCTTTTGCCCATTTCACAGGCCTGCGTCAAGATGTCATTGCCCTTGATATCTCCCGCATCGGTTACTCCCCCGCAAAACAGATGGCCCTTGAGCGAAGCCTTGCCGAAGCAGTCAATCCATCCCGTCAGTCCCATCTCAGCACGCTGTGGAGTCTCCACGTCGGCTTCGGCGGCTGTGGTGAGAAGATAGATGTCACGGAAACGGTAATCCTTCGGGTACATTGCATTCATGCGGTCAATGAGAGTCTTCATCTGTCCGCTCATCTCATAGTAGTAAATTGGTGTAGCCCAGCACACCACATCGGCATGGAGCACTTTTTCCATGATGGCAGGCACATCATCCCTGAACACACAGGCACCGGTGCGCTGGCAGCTCAGACAGCCGATGCAGAACTTGATTTCCTTTCCGCGAAGGGAAATCTTCTCTACCTCATTGCCAGATGCCCTGGCACCTTCGGCAAATTTTTCAGCCAGCATTTCGCTGTTGGACCCGGCACGGAGACTGGTGGAAATAACAATTACCTTTTTCATCGTTCAACAGTATTGTCAAGATTTATCTTAAAGAACTCCTCTATCTTATCCCAAGGAATCATGTTTTTCGCCTGACCCTTGCCTTCCAGCTCGGTATAGCCTCCATCGTAGAGGTCGCAATGGCTGGCGCCCGGGATGATGAGCAGTTCCTTGTTTGCGGGCACCGGATTCGGCTTGCGAACTGCGTCATATCCGGCGGCTTTACCCTCTACCATATACTTATACGCAGCCTCGCCGAAGTAACGGGAATGGGCTTTCTCTCCGTGCATGATGAGTACCGCTGAACGTATCTCGTTGATATAATGGAGGAAGCGCGCATTGGAATAGGCCTGACAACCGAAGGTGTGCCAGCCGTCGTTGCTGTTGCCCGAGCGGGGATGATACCCGCGAACCGTCTTATAGTAGTCATAATAGTCCTTGACAAACTGCGGGGCATCGTCCGGCAGCGGATCTACCACTCCACCTCCTTGCGTCAACTTGCCAGTACGCACAGCCTTGGTGCGTTCGGCAGCCATCGCCTTGCGTGCAGCATAACGCGCCTCCTCGCTGTCGCTTTCATCGAAGTAACCATTTCCGTTCACCCGGCACATATCGTACATGGTGCTCGCCACCGTTGCCTTGATGCGGGGATCGGCGGCAGCAGCATTCAGGGCAATGCCACCCCATCCGCAAATTCCTATTATGCCAATCTTGTCTTCATCCACCTCATCAAGAGTACTGAGGAAATCTACAGCCGCCAGGAAGTCCTCCGTATTGATGTCAGGTGAAGCTGTTCTTCGAGGTTCACCTCCGCTCTCTCCCGTAAAAGACGGGTCGAAGGCACAGGTGACAAATCCTCTTTCTGCCATTTTCATGGCATATAAGCCACTCGACTGCTCCTTTGATGCCCCGAAAGGCCCACATACCGCAAGAGCCATTCCGCTGCTTCCGCTCTTCGGTAAATACAAGTCGCCCACGAGGGTGATTCCATACTGATTCCTGAACTCCACCTTGCGGTGACTCACGCTTTCGCCAAGCGGAAAAACCTTGTCCCATTCCTGTACAGTTTGCATACGATCTTTGTGGTTTATATCGCAACTGACAAGCAACTGCATTGCCATTGCCGTGATTAACAAATATTTACTTTGCATGATAAGCAGAATTTCATGATGCAAATATCCACAATAAATCCGGAATCGATCATACCGGGAATTAGGGAGAAATAACCAATATTTCGGAAAAAACATTTTCCCGGCAGGGACAGCATTGCATCAGCCCCACCTCCTGACTCCACTGCATCGCAGTACCGCTAATGCACCCGGCTGTTGACAGAGTGAAGGATAATGCATACATTTGTACGGCAAAAAACATTGATGTATGAAGAAATTGGCATTACTTTTCGCAGGAATGCTTGCAAGCCTTCTTTTTGCCAGTGCACAGAGCTACGTCCGTGCAGGGGACGGCGATTACGGGAAGGTGCTCTACAACTGGGACGGAACCTCGCTGCGAAGCGGAGACAGCAGGTACGGCACTCCCCTTCTGAACTTCGACGGGCAGAGAATCCGCATGGGTGAGAGCAGGTACTCGACCGCAAAATGGTTCTGGGACGGGACAGTCCTCCATGCGGGTGAGAACAAATACGGAAGGGGCATCGTCTGGTCAGACGGCATTGAGATACGCTCCGGGGAAAACAGATACGGAGAGCTGCTCCTCTACAAGGAAGGTTCCCGCATCAGGACCAAGGGGAAATACGGCAAGGCGGTATTCACCGTGCAGGGCTCGATCCCATTGGCAGTCCTGCTCTGGATTTGCGTCATTGACTGAAACCTTGAAATGAAAATGAGAAAGGAAAGCAGACAGATGAGTGCCGATTGGGCATTGGAAGTATTTGACAAAGCCCCCTACATTACCGTCAGCATGAGCGGAGCGGACGGCATTCCTTATGGATTGCCCCTGTCGCTCGTCCGCACCGACGAGAAGACATTCTGGTTCCACTGCGCCACGGAAGGCAGGAAACTGGACATCCTCAGAGTCAACCCGAGAGTGTTCCTGTCAGCCGTGACGCGGTGCAGACCGCTGCGGGGCCCGAAGGACGGCAGCTTCACTCTGGAGTTCCAGTCGGCCACTGCCGTCGGAATGGCTGAAATCGTGGAAGATGAAAGCACAAAGAAAGAGGCCCTGAGGGCAATCTGCCGGAGATTCCTCCCGAATCAGATGGAGGGATTCGAAGAGGCCGTCACGAAAAGCCTTCACCGGGCCGCCGTCGTCAGGATAACCCTGACCGAGCCCCCTGTCGGGAAACGCAAGCAGTACGATGCAAATGGAGACGAGATGAAATACGGCAGGATGGAATGAAAGTTTAAGGAATCCGGCGCATAAAAAATGCAGAAATTTTTTGCTTTTATTTAGAATTATTATAAATTTGCAAACACAGGATTATTTATAAACACTAAAAGATAACAGACATGAGAAGCATCACACATTTCGACATCCAGTACGCACACAGATTCTACGGATTCCAGGGCGAGGCACAGTATCTCCACGGCCATACCGGCGGACTCACCATTGAGGTGGAGGATACAGTAAATCCGGGAGTGAACATGGTTTATCCATGCAACGAGATTCAGAAAATCGCATGGGACGTGATCAAGAACTTCGACCACGCATTGATCCTGAGGGAGGACGACCCGCTGCTTCCTGCCATTCTCGATGTATATGAGAAACAGGGCATAAAGAACGGCCACCCTCGCAATACGATGAAGGGAGAAGCTTTCAGGACTGAGCTCGCACAGGCATATCCGGATTGCCGCCTCGTGGTAACCAAGGAGACAATGACGGTAGAGGGAATGATAAAGATCGTTTACGATCTCCTCAAGGACAAGCTCAACATTGCGAAGATCACCTTCACAAGCGGAGTCAATGCGGCATCCTGCGAGTTTGACTCCAGGAAGGAAATCGCCCGCTGTCCTCTCTGCGGCATTTCCCTCGACGAGAACGGGGTTTGCCCTAAATGCGGTTACAGAGAATAATCGCCTATAGGCAGAATACCTATTCCAGGCCGGTCCGGAAGCACAATCCGACCGGCCTTTACTTTCATGCCGTCGAACAGGTCATTGCTGATGAGAAGGTTGCCGTCAAGGTCGGCGAAATCCACGGCAGGTGAAAGCTGGGCGGCTGCGGAAACGGCGCAGGAAGTCTCGGTCATGCAGCCTATCATCACCTTCATCCCCTCGGCCCTGGCATAGTTCAGCATTTTCCAGGCCTCTCTCATACCCGTGCACTTCATCAGCTTGATATTGATGCCGTGATATGCTCCCTTGACGGAAGGGATGTCAGCGAGACGCTGGATGGCCTCGTCGGCGAAGATTGGAAGCGGGCTGCGCTCGGTTATCCAGGCATTGTCGTCAATCCTTTCCTTCGGCATCGGCTGCTCGACCATCACAATGCCGTTCTCCTTAAGCCAATATATCTCGTCCAATGCCATGGACCTGTCTTTCCAGCCCTGGTTGGCATCCACTGCAATCGGCAGGTCTGTTATTTCACGGATGGTCCGGATCATCTCCTTGTCATTGTCAAGACCGACTTTGACCTTCAGGATATTGAAGCGGTCGGCACATTCACGGGTCTTTTCGCGGACCACCTCGGGAGTGTCGATGCCGATAGTAAACGTGGTGTCAGGTGCCTTGGACGGGTCAAGCCCCCAGATTCTGTACCAAGGGGCGCCGAGAAGTTTGCCGACAAGGTCGTGCAGGGCAATGTCGACGGCAGCCTTGGCCGCACTGTCGCCGGGGGACAATGAGTCCACGTATGCCAATATGTCCTCGAGGCAGAACGGGTCGCTGAATCTCGTGAGGTCCACTTTCCGGAGAAATGCCGTCACTGTCTCGACGCTCTGTCCGAGATAAGGTGGCATCGAGGCTTCTCCATACCCTGTAATTCCCTGATAATCAATCCTGACCTGTACTCCGGGCGTGGTCTTGCGGGAGTAGGATGAGACAGTGAAAACGTGGCGGAGCTGGAGTTCGTAGGGCTCGAAGCTCATGCGGAGGCTGGACGACAGTCCATTCACATTCTTCCGACCCTGATTCCCGCCAGAGCAGCCTTCCAGCAAAGCTGCCCCACCGACTGCCACCGCCGCACTTCCTGCAGCAGCTTTCTTTATAAAATCCCTGCGATCCATCATGCTACGGTTTATCTCAAATCAGCTTACTAATCATTCAGCCAGGAAGTCTCAAGCACCGGGCGGACTCCCCTCGCATCTTCAGCCCTGTATGATATCTCCACAGTCCTGCTCTCTCCCGGCATCAGATGGACATAGTTGTCCGAATAGAACGCAGGCAGGATCTGCTCCCCGTCCGTTCCCTTGAGGTTGAGCCTAACCATCATGGCAGGCACATCGGAATCATTGGAAACCAATGCATTGCAGGTTACAGTTCCGTCATTTTTCCGGAAGCGGGTCTTGACATTGACCTCAGCGGCAGGCAATGAGAGAAGGGACTTGAGCCCGGAATCTCCTGCACTGCGTACGTAGAAGTTATCCGAAAGCGCTTCCCCGTCAGCTTTCAGGCTGAGCCTGAGATAATATGCATCCTGTCCCTCCGGAACACGGACATCCATCACATTCAATGTCGTGTCCACCGGAAGCGGCGTGGTGCAGGTATCGGCTGAAATCTGTCTTCCGTAAATATCCAGGACTTCCGCATAGGCCTCAACGGAAGTGAAATCCTTTCTGGAAATATTGACGAGCTGAACCTTTTCCGCAAGAGGATTGTACTGGATATGAACAGGTTCGCAGGCCTTCTTGGTACCGAAATAGGCAGCTGTCGGGTCGAAGTAATAGTCGTAAGTCTGCCATACCATCGACGGCCAGCAAGGATGGCTCATCCAGATGAGAAGGCCCTGACGGCAGGTCTGCGAGCTCTCGAACATTGCCCTGTAGCCGTCATAGTTTATCCATTGAGCCCATTCGGTGAACTCCTCTGCACTTGAAGCCTCTCCGAACATTTCCGACATCATTTTGATGAACTCTCTGCCGCGCTGCGCTCCGAGCATTGTGAAATCGTGCTTTGCCCAGCCCTCATTGACCGGCCACATTTCCTCAGGAGAAAGCATTCTGCGGAGGCTCTCGATATTCGGGACATTCGGCATTCCCCTTTCAGAATGGAGTTTGCCTGTCTGCAATGAGAAATATTCCCTGTCGGATACAGCCCAGTAAGGTCCGTGTCCGGATACTCCGTCATCGGCAGAGCTGGAAATGAATCCGAGACCCGGATGAAGTGAAGCGACGGCATTTCTCAATCCCCTGTCGAGGTTTTCCGGAGGATAGCCCTCGTTGCGGCCCACGTAGATTGCAATCGAAGGATGGCGCCTGATTCTCTTGATATAGTCCTCTGCATTGTCCATGAACATCGCCTCGTCGTACGGGTCTGGGCCGTCCCAAGGATTGGCAAGCCAGAAGTCCTGCCAGACCATCAGGCCGTGACGGTCGCAGGCTTCGTAAAACTCCTCGTCGCCGATCTGGCCCACCCAGTTGCGTATCATATTGCAATGCATGTCCTTATGGTAGGCTACCGCAATGTCGTATTCGCGCGCCCTGTATCTTAGATTTCCCTCGGAGAAGCCCCAGTTGCCGCCGAGCGGGTCAACCCTGACGCCATTGATCATAATCTGCGCCCTGCTGTCAAGTTCGGCGTAAGTCATTTCGCGGATTCCTGCCTTGTAGCTGACGGCATCGGAGACCATTCCGCCGCACTCCACCTCGAATCCGGCATCGTACAGGAACGGTTCGCCGAGGGTGGCCGGCCACCACAGCTTCATTTCCCTGTCCCTGAGCTGAGGGAAATCTTCAGGCCCGAACTCCACCTCGAGTTCAGAACCGGCCTGGAGGGTCTCCTTCTTTTCAAACTTTATGTCTCCTATCCAGCCTCGTACAATCACCTCCGCTGCACTGTCCATATCATTCTTGAGAATGGCTGCTGCCGTCATCGAGGCCTTTCCGGAAGTTCCGTCAACCCTGGACAGGACTACCGGGTCGCTTACCCTGACTCCATCTGAAGAGGTGAGATAGACGTCGTTCCATATTCCGACCTCGCGGCCAGGCGTGGATGTAATCCAGTCCCAGCCAATGGTAGCGTGGAATGTAGGGTTGTCTGCCCCGAGAATGCCTCCGTTGAGATCGGTTGTCTCGGTGTTCTTGACCTTTACCGGGCCGAAATGCTCATTCTTCTCCACTGTCACCTCCAGGGTATTGCCAGAAGGAGAAATGAGTGAGGTTATGTCGAAGCATCCCCTCTTGAATGCCCCCTCGATTCTGCCGGCGGCCGTCCCGTTCACCTTCACGGATGCCTTCCAGTTCACGCCGTCCAGATTGAGGTAAACCCTTCTGCCGCTGAAAGCCTCAGGGCAGTCGAATGTTGTCGTGTAAATGAAATCAGACCTGAAATAGGACTCGGATATCTGCCTCATATTGTCCGAAACGAAAGGCTCGGGCACTGCTCCGACATTGATGTAGCTGGTCAGGGCTGTCGCAGGCACGGTAGCCTGGATTGTATGGGATGAGCCGGCCCTTGCCAGTTTCCAGTCTCCTCCATTCAGGTAATAGCGGTTGCCCTCCATTCCCTTCCTTTCAGAAGGTATTGCCACTGCTCCGCCACGGCCCATCATCTCCAGCTCGCTGAGCACGAAGTGTCCGGACTCGTCAGGTTCGTTCATAAGAATCTTGACATACCTTGCCCTGAACTTGTCCGACTCCGCCTTCTTCCAGGACCTGGAATCCCGGGACACGAATACATCTGTCTTCCCTGCCTGGTGTATCCAATGGTACTTTATGCTGTCAACGTCGGCCTCGGCTCCGAGATCCACCATGAGCCACTCGTCCTTTCCTCCCCGGCTCGCCCATGCGCTTGAGAAATTCAATGAAGGAAGCACCTCGATAATCTTGCCGTCCTTCTTGAAATCCACTTTGCGAAGTCTCCAGTAAGCAGCCCCTTCCATATTGAAATTCAAGCGTATATGGCCCGCTGACAAAAGTTCCCCGAAGTCAATGTTCTTGTTCACCAGTCTCATCGGGAGCATGATGACATCCTCATTCTTGTTCGGGTCATTGCTTGCCTTCTGCCTGGTAGCCTCTCCCGGAAGCCCCCTGCCTCCATATACGCCCGCCGTCTTCCAGGATTCTCCGTCCTTAGATACCTGCAAGGCAATTTCAAATGAACGGCCGGCTTTCTCCGGATAATATACGACCTCTGCCAGAATATCCACCGCATCCGCGGCAACCTCCATCGACGTCCAGTCCAGCCGTATGAAGGTCTCCTCGCCCTGAAGATTGACCGAAGTGACGTGGTTCATGTCAAGGACTTTCTCCCTGTCCCTCTGCCCTATCACGCCCTGTGGCGTGCTGACCTGCAGCGACACTGGCTCCCCCTGAGCCGTGATCCCGTCCGTAACAAGCTGTCCGGTAAGGTTCGCATCCAGTGAGGATGATTGGTAAACCGCCCTGTCCAATGCGACATTGCGGTATTCACCGCCGGCTTTCATGACCGGTCCCGCTGTCTCGGAAGGACGGCCGGGATAAACTCCTATTCCTCTGGTATGCTCCTCTTTATGTGTGCAGGAAGCGAGCGCAAGCGATAGACTTGCAATAGTCAATAATGTTTCAGGTATGCGCATAACAATAGTTCAGAAATGTATTGTGCAAATATACCTCTTCCGTGGCAGAATACCAAAGGGTCCGTGCCCGGAAACCCGGGGAAACTCCTGCTCCAGTACCGGAACCTGGCTGCATCATCGGAATCACCTTGGATAAAGTCGAAAAGATTCACTATCTTTGTGATTCGGAAGAGCGCGTCCGGACTTCGGCGGACCTTGCCGGAAAGCGCTTGATGATAGATTTATTCAATATGGCAGACAGCAATTTCATAGACTACGTAAAGATATTCTGCGCCTCGGGACACGGCGGAGCAGGTTCGGTTCATCTTCACAGGGCCAAGTATGTGCCAAAGGGCGGGCCGGACGGAGGTGACGGCGGACGCGGCGGGCACATCATTCTGAGGGCCAATCCGCAGTTCTGGACGCTGATACATCTCAAGTACAAGAAGATTATCAAGGCTGAGGATGGAGAAAGGGGCGGGGCCGCATTGTGCAAGGGAAAGCAGGGCAAGGACATCTACATTGATGTTCCGGTCGGAACCGTAATCAAGGATGCGGAGACCGGGGAGGAAATCTTCGAGATGATGGAGGCCGGAGAAGAGAAGATTCTCTGCAAAGGCGGAAGAGGCGGTCTCGGCAACAACAATTTCAAGAGCGCAACGCAGCAGACCCCTACATATGCGCAGCCGGGCGAGGAAGGACAGGAAGGCTGGTTCATCCTGGAACTCAAGGTCCTGGCAGATGTCGGACTGGTGGGATTCCCGAACGCCGGCAAGTCCACATTGCTCGCCACCATTACCTCAGCGAAGCCTAAGATCGCCAATTACGCATTCACCACATTGGAGCCGAACCTCGGCATTGTCAGATACCGCGACGAGAAATCATTCGTGATGGCGGACATCCCGGGCATCATCGAGGGTGCGCACGAAGGCCGGGGCATCGGTCTGCGCTTCCTCCGCCACATCGAGCGGAATTCGGTTCTCCTCTTCATGGTATCCGCCGAGGAGAAGAGCGTGAAGGAAAGCTACAGGGTACTGCTGAAGGAGCTGGAGATGTACAATCCGGAACTGCTTGACAAAGACCGGGTTCTGGCCGTGACCAAATGCGACATCATCGACAGCGATGCCGAAAGGAGAATAAAGAGAACATTGCCGAAGGACATCCCTTGCGTGCTTATCTCCTCCATTTCCGGAGAAGGAATCCCTGAGCTCAAGGATATGCTTTGGGAAGCCTTGAACGACGAGACAAGAATCTAAGCGGGTAGCCGACGTATTACAAAGACAATGACACCTTTCTGGGACATACTGCATATCTGGGATCAGGCATTGACCCTGTTCATCAACAGTTTCCATTCCCCTGCAACTGACCATTTGATGGTATTTCTCTCTGACAGGGCGACGTGGTTTCCGTTCTATGCAGTCACGGCATTCTTCCTTGTAAAACGCCTAGGCTGGAGGAAAGGTCTGCTTGCCATAGTCTGCGCCGCACTCTGCCTCCTTGCCTGTGACCAGACATCCAATCTCCTGAAAAACTCGGTCGCCCGTCTCCGCCCTTGCTACAGCGACAGAATGCTCCTGCACGGTCTCCACGTTCTGGAACACCGCGGCAGCCTGTTCGGATTCTTCTCCGCCCACGCCGCCAACGCATTCGGGTTCGCAGCCTGCACCACCACCTGCTTCAGATACGACAAGACCCACACCTGCAAAGGCTACATAAAACTAGTCTATATCTGGGCCGCCATGGTCTCCATCAGCCGAATGTTCGTAGGCAAGCACTACTTCGGCGACATCCTCGTCGGTGCCATGATAGGCAGCCTGTGGGGATGGCTCATCGCATTGGCTGCCAAGTGGTTATTCAGAAAGATTGACGGAAGGGAAGAGGTTGCTACACCAGCTTTGAATTACACAAAACCAATGTCATAGCCGTATCCGGAATAACAGGCATCGATATCACACCTCTCCCAAAACCTTCTCCATCATAATCCCTCGCGAGCCCTTGATGAGAATCACGTGACCGGTGAGAGGTGCGTTGTGGAGAGCGGCTGCGAGCATGGAGGAGTCAGGATACCAGCGTACAGTCGGAGGGCAATCCACTGATTTCATTGCCTTGGAGAATTCATCGCCTACCAGACAAAGGTCGGAAAGGCCGAGGGAAAGCGCAAGGCGGAGAATGTCAATGTGCTCATTTACAGAGTTTTCACCCAGTTCGCGCATATCTCCCAGGAGGGCTGTCTTATCCGGAGCCTCAATGCGGGAGAAATTGTCCAATGCGGCGCGCATGCTGGATGGATTGGCATTGTAAGCATCCACAATCAAGGTATTGTTTGCGGTGCGGACCATCTGGGAGCGGCTGTTGGAAGGGGTGTAGGACGAGATGGCAGCGAAGGCGGCATCTTCATCCACTCCGAAATGCCGACCGATGCAGAGAGCGGCAAGGACGTTGGCGGCATTGTAAGAGCCCACAAGCGCTGTCTTAAGAATCCGGCCGTCCGGAAATCCAAGCCGGAGGAAAGGCTCGTCAGGAGTTACCGGCAATATCTCAGCCTCATCATTTTCAATGCCGTATGGAATCAGGACAATACCGGAACGGCTTTCCGCCATAGATACCAGATCCGCATCATCAGCATTGACAAAAACCTCTCCATCGTGAGCGGCGACATAGTCGTAGAGGGCTCCCTTGGCCTTTTTCACGCCGTCAAAGGAACCGAATCCCAGGAGATGGGCCTTGCCGACATTGGTGATTATGCCATAGTCAGGCTCGCTCACTTTCACGAGTTTTTCAATGTCATCCGGATGGCTGGCACCCATTTCGACTACAGCGATTTCAGTCTCAGAACCAATGGAAAGCAAGGTGAGAGGAACGCCTATATCATTGTTCAGATTGCCCTCGGTGGCCTTCACATTGAACTTTGCCGCAAGGACGGTGCGAATGAGTTCCTTGGTCGTAGTCTTGCCGTTGGTCCCGGTGATTCCGATTACAGGGAGCCTTGGAGAACGTACATTCTCACGATGATGGCGGGCCAATGCCTGCAATGTCTCCAATGTGGAAGGAACCGGGATGATGCGGCTTCGTCCGGAGGAATCAATGTAGTCCCCGACGAATTCAACCGCCTGTGAATCAGCATCTACCACAGCGTATGCGGCACCGGCTTCGAGGGCCTTGGCAGCATAGAGATTGCCGTCGAAATTCTCTCCTCTGAGAGCGAAGAAAAGTTCACCGCCAGCCACCTTGCGACTATCGGTAGTCACTTTTCCACATTGTCTGAAAATATCGTATAACTCGTTGATTTCCATTGTAATAACTCATCAAGTCAATTAAGTCCGCATCCGACTGCCACGGACGAAGGTATCCGCCCGTCCTGAAGGAATGCATTGGCGCTATTTCAATCCCGTGCTTCCGAAGCCGCCGGCTCCCCTTTCGGTCTCATCGAGAACCTCGACCTCCTCCCATTCCACGTGCTCGTGACGGGCGATCACCATCTGGGCAATACGCTCACCGGGCTCGATCACGAAGGCCCTGTCCGAAAGATTCACGAGGAGCGTCCTGAGTTCCCCGCGATAGTCCGCATCCACAGTGCCGGGAGAATTGAGAACAGTAATCCCGTGCTTTACAGCAAGGCCGCTACGAGGCCTCACCTGGCATTCAAAGCCCTCTGGCAGAGCAATATACAGGCCTGTCGGTACAAGCACACGCTGGAGCGGCTCCAAGGTAATCGGCTCGGCTATATTTGCGCGCAAGTCCATCCCGGCAGACAGCGGAGTGGCGTATGCCGGGGATGGAAAAGAAGATTTGTTTACGATTTTTACTTTCATACATTCAATTATTATTCAGCGGCTTCCTTCTTGTCTTCAGGCAGAATAAGGTTCAGAATCACACCCACGAGAGAAGCGAGGCCGATGCCTGAAAGGGTGAATGAGCCAACGCTGATGATGGCTCCGCCGATTCCGATTGTAAGAATGAGCGAGACAATGATGAGATTGCGGGTCGAGCCCATGTCAATCTTGGCCTGGATCATATTGCTGATGCCAACAGAGGCAATGGAGCCGAAGAGAAGAAGCATGATTCCTCCCAGCACCGCGCTCGGAATAGTCTGAATCACAGCGCCTACCTTGCCGATTACGGAGAGAACGACAGCCGAGACGGCGGCGATGCGGAGAACTGAAGGATCGGTCACCTTGGTAAGGGAAACAGCTCCCGTCACCTCAGAATAGGTGGTAATAGGCGCGCCTCCGAGGAATGCGGCAAGCACGCAGGAGAGACCGTCTCCCAGCATTGTCCTGTGCAGACCAGGGTCCTTCACGAAATCCTTGCCGGCAATGGAGCCTATAGCGTACATATCACCCACGTGCTCGATGATCGGTGCGATGGCAACAGGAGCCATGAAAAGGATTGCCTGCCAGGAGAATGACATCTTGGCGAGCTTAGGGAAAGCGAACCAGGAAGCATTGCCGACGGCGGCGAAATCCATTGTATCCCTGAAGAAAATCAATGCCACTACATAGCCTGCGAGGGCTCCGAACACTACCGGTATGAGCTTTATCATTCCCTTGCCCCAGATGGATGCTGCGACAGCGACAGCTAGTGAGACAATGGCGAGAATCCAGTTCTCCTGAGCCATATTGACACCTGCACCAGCAAGCGAAAGGCCAATGAGGATAATGACCGGTCCAATCACTACAGGCGGGAAGAGCTTCTTTATCAGATCAATGCCGAAAGTCCTGACCAGCAAGCTCATAAGCATATAGACCAGACCCACCGAAACCAGTCCGCAGAACATTCCGCCGAGTCCGAAGAGTTCGGTGGCCTTGATAATCGGGGCAATGAAGGCGAAACTGCTGCCCAGATAAATCGGAACCTTTCCGCCGGTGACAGCGTGAAAGAGCAATGTACCGAGTCCGGCCGCGAGAAGGGCGACAGCGGGATCAAGTCCTGTCAGGAGTGGAACAAGGACCGTGGAGCCGAATGCGACGAACATGAACTGAACTCCGACTACGGTCCGCCTTAGCGGGGATAAGCTGTGTTGTGCCATAATATTGTAGGTTAAAGGTTATTTCGGGGCAATCTTGTATAGCACACCTGACACCACGGTAAAGATTATGTTCGGCAGCCAGATTGCAATCCAGGGCGGCATTGCGCCCGTGTACACGAACATCTGGCTGAATTTCATAAAGAGAATGTAGGAGAAGCTCAGGGCAATGCCCACGGCCAGATTCCATCCTATTCCTCCCCTCTTCTTCCTCGACGACAGGGCCACTCCCATAATCGTCAGGATGAATGCCGAGAAAGGCAGGGCAAAGCGGTTATGCTTCTCAATCTGCGTATATTTGATATTGGCGTCACCCCTCATCTCCTGCACCGCCTCAAGTTCCTTCAAAGTTCCGTACTGAAGATCCTCAACAGTGTTCTTCTTCATCTCGAAATCCTTGATAGTCAAGCTGATAACAGTATCCAACTGTTCTCCGCACCTCACTTTGTCCTCGATTGAGCCCTCATTGAAATCCCTTATGAAATACTTCTTCAATGTCCAGCCTCCGGTACTTTCGTTCCACACCGCCCTGTCTGCGGAAATCTTGGAAATCAGGCGGTTGTCCTCAATGGTCTCGAGAGTGAACTTGTAGGCCGTCTTGTTGTACTTGCTGAACTGTTCCACATATACGAACTGCCCCGGAGCAATCTGGTAATGAATGTTCCGGTCCCCTGCCTGAGCCTTCTTCTTCGTATATTGTGCCTCGAAAACGTGTCGTTGGGCATTGGCCCGGGGTATGACGTAGAGATTGAGTCCCAATGACATAAGCGCAATGATGGTAGCCGAGAAAATGTACGGGACCATCATTCTGTGGAAACTCACACCGCACGAAAGTATGGCAATGATTTCCGAATTGGCAGCCATCCTGGACGTGAAGAATATCACGGTTATGAACACGAACAGCGGGCTGAACATATTCATGAAATAAGGTATGAAATTCACGTAATAGTCCAGCACGATGGCTTTGATCGGGGCCTGCTTCGCCACGAAGTCGTCTATCTTCTCACTGATGTCGAAGATAATCACGATTCCGATGATGAGCAGAATCGCAATGAAGAACGTGGCCATGAACTTCTTTATTATGTATTTGTCCAGTTTGGCGGGAAACATTGTCTACTGAGTTAAAGTCTTGTCATTATCTTCTTGACTGTCACATCTTTCCAAGCATTGAAATCGCCTGCGGCAATGTGCTTGCGGGCTTCGCGGACAAGGTCAAGGTAGAATGCCAGATTATGTTCGCTGGCAATCATTGCCGCAAACATCTCCCCTGCAATGAAAAGATGCCTGAGATATGCCTTGGTATAGGTATGGTCCACGAATGAGGCCCCTTCCGGGTCGAGCGGCGAGAAATCATTCTCCCATTTCTTGTTGCGCATGTTCATTATGCCGTTCCAGGTGAAGAGCATCCCGTTGCGCCCGTTCCTCGTCGGCATCACGCAATCGAACATATCCACTCCCCTTGCAATGCCCTCGAGAAGGTTGGCCGGGGTTCCGACTCCCATAAGGTAACGCGGACGGTCATCAGGCAGCATCGGACATACCAGTTCCAGCATCTCGTACATCTTCTCTGTCGGTTCTCCTACTGCCAGTCCGCCGATTGCATAGCCCTCCCTGTCCTGTGCCACGGCATGCTCCACAGCCATCTTCCTGAGCTCGGGATACACGCATCCCTGCACAATCGGGAAGACGGTCTGGCTATATCCGTAGAGAGGCTCAGTCTCGTCAAATCTCTTCAAAAAACGTTCAAGCCAGCTCTGGGTCATCAGCAGGGATTTCTTCGCATAGTTGTAATCCGCATCGCCGGGGCAGCACTCGTCGAAGGCCATCATGATATCGGCACCTATTATACGCTGTGTATCGACATTGTTCTCCGGCGTGAAAGTATGTCTCGACCCGTCAATATGGGAGGAGAACGTGCAGCCGTCAGGGGTCAGTTTCCGGATTCCGGTCAATGAAAACACCTGGAAGCCACCGCTGTCCGTCAGAATCGGCCTGTCCCAGGAAATGAACTTGTGCAGACCGCCTGCGGCCTTCAATGTACCGAGGCCCGGTCTGAGATAGAGATGATATGTATTGCCCAGAATTATCTGAGCCTCAATGTCTTCCTTGAGATCCCTATGATAGACTCCCTTCACCGAGCCGACCGTTCCGACCGGCATGAAAATCGGGGTCTCTATCTGCCCGTGGTCCGTCGTAATCACTCCGCAACGTGCTCCGGACTGGGGATCCTGCGCTGTCTTGACAAATTTCATTCAAAAATATTCGTTGTTACAAATTCCAAAGTTAGCAAAATTACGGCAAAAACCTTACATTTGCGTTCATCTGCGAAAATAAGTAATATGAAAAAAATAAGTTGCGTCAGATTTGAATTGGATTTTCGAGGTCAGATTTTCACCCGAAGAAGGAGCATAGCCGTAGCTATGTGACTGATGAGGGAGGAAATATGGACCGAAAAGATTTTCAAAGATGATGCAGGTTAT
>JALFFZ010000078.1 GCA_022777585.1 Bacteroidales bacterium
TCTCCCCAGCCATCGAGAATCATAAGAAGAACTTTTCTGTCCATATTAAAATGCTTTTGTTATTTTATTCTTACATTTGCATTGCAATCAAAAAATATGCTTTTGCTTTGCAAAGATACTATTTTTTCAGTGCATAGCGGACATTTTAACAGGTAAATATATGGCAGAAAGGAGAAGACGCAAGCCCAGCAGCATTTTCAAAAAGAGCAGAAAAGAGAACCGCAACAAGGAGATAGCAGAGGTCATAGGCATCGTGCAGATGATGAGGGACAAGAATATTTTCGTGAAGGTGGAGGAAGGAGACGATGTCTTCGTGAGGATGGACAAGGCCAGGGGCGCCCTGAACGGGGACAAGGTCCGGGTGTCCGTGACGAAGGAGAAAACGGAGACCAAGAGGTGCGAGGGCATTGTCAAAGAGATACTGGAGCGGTCTCCGAGGCCATTCGTCGGAGTTCTCCAGATCGTGGGAGGACAGGCCTGGGTGCTGATGCAGAGCAGGACAATGCCATACGACATCCGCATTGACGTGGCTGACCCGAAGGGAAAAATATACGTGAAACGCAAGGGTGCCTATCCCGAGACCGGCTTCCTCAGGCAGGCCGGCGGCAAGGAATACACCGTGGCCGGGCTCTTCGAGACCGTGGACGGAGAGCGCAGGGAGATGGGAGTCCGTACCGGAATGAAGGTGGCCGCCGTGGTGGACAGCTGGGAGAGAGGCGAAACGGAGCCGGCAGGACATATCGTGGATGTGCTTGGAGCGCCGGGAGAGAATGATACCGAGATGCACGCAATCCTCGCCGAATACGCATTGCCTTACAGATTCGCCCCGGAGGTGGAGAATGCGGCCGATGAGATCTCGGAGAAGATTACCGCGAAGGATCTGAAGGGCAGGAAGGACTTCAGGAATACATTGACTTTCACCATTGACCCGGAGGATGCGAAGGATTTCGACGACGCTCTTTCCTTCAGGACCCTGGACAACGGGAATTACGAGGTTGGCGTGCATATCGCCGACGTATCTTATTATGTGACACCTGGTTCCGTAGTGGACAACGAAGCCCGTTCCCGCGGCACATCAGTGTATCTGGTGGACCGCACGGTGCCGATGCTGCCGGAAAAGCTTTCCAACAAGCTCTGCTCCCTCCGTCCGAATGAGGACAAGCTTACATTCTCGGCCGTGTTCGAGATAACGCCTCTCGGCAAGGTGGCCGGGCAGTGGTTCGGAAGGACTGTGATCAGGTCTGACTACCGCTTCGCCTATGAGACAGCGCAGCAGATCATTGACAATGGTGAAAAATCCCTTGACATGGAGCTCAGGGGCGGCACTGACGGCATCAACGCAGCCGTCAAGGACCCTGTGCTGGAGGCTTCTCCGGAGGCTGCGGAGCGTCGGGCCAAGGCGGAAGGACGCAACGAGGCGGCTATCGGCGAGGGTGCTCTGGAGGGTTGCATCATCCCACGCGAACTGAAGGAGGCAATATTGAAACTGCACGATATCGCCACGAGGCTGCGCAAGAAGAGGTTCGCATCCGGAGCCATCAGCTTCGAAAGACCGGAAATGAAGGTGGAAGTGGATGAGAAGGGCCGTCCGGTACGCGTATATCAGAAAATTTCCAAGGAGGCCAACTGGCTCATCGAGGAGTTCATGCTTCTGGCCAACAGGTCAGTGGCCGAGTTCATAGCCACCTGCGGCAAGATGGACGGCATGGCCAAGAAGAAGGCGAAGACCTTCGTTTACCGTATCCATGACGAGCCTAACGGGGAGAAAATCCAGGGTCTGAGGGAGTTCGCAGGCAATTTCGGATACAAGATGGATGGCGGTGCCGAAGGCCGTGGCCTGGCGAAGGCTCTCAACTCCCTCCTGTCCGACGCGAAGGACAAGCCTGAGTTCAATGCCATCGAAATGCTGGCTCTGAGGTCAATGGCCAAGGCCTGCTACAGCACCGACAACATTGGCCACTACGGCCTGGCCTTCAAGTTCTACACTCATTTCACCTCCCCTATCAGGCGCTACCCTGACACTATGGTGCACCGCCTTCTGGCAATGTATCTGGACGGGGCCGACTCCCAGAGCAAGGATTACTACGAGGAGCAATGCCAATACGCCTCCGCCCGCGAGGTGGTGGCAGCGGAGGCCGAAAGGTCCAGCATCAAGTACAAACTCGTGGAGTTCATGCAGGACAAGGTCGGCGGTGAGTTCGAGGGCAATATTTCCGGCCTGACCGAGTGGGGCATGTACGTGGAAATCGACCCGACGAAGATCGAGGGAATGGTGGCCCTGCGCGATATCAAGTCCGATTTCTTCGAGTTCGACCAGGAGAAATACCGCATTGTCGGCCGCCGCACCGGTGTCATCTACAATCTGGGAGACCGTGTGAAAATCCGCGTGAAGGCCGCCGATATAGAGCAGAAACTGCTTGATTATGAGCTTGTTGAGACAGGATTCGAGGAGCGTGTCGAAAAAGGCGCTGCGGATGATTCCGCCCCTTCCAAGGGCAACAAGGCTGCCCGCAAGGCCAAGGTCAAGGCGGCCATCAGGCTTTCCAAGCAGAGGGCGGGGAGGAAGAAGAAATAATCTCTCCCGGATTTCAATTTATGTAACCCAATGACCTCAGGAATGCTATGACCGTGTCCAATGTCTGTCTGTAGTAGCCTTCCTGTTGGTAGAATCCGTGACCGACTCCCTCGTAGAGATGGAGTTCACAGCGGCTGCCCACTTCATCCATCCTGGCCTTGTAGGCCTTTGATGTCGAAACCGGAATGAGATGGTCAGCGGTACCCACCATTATCAATGTCGGAGGAGCCCCGGCCCTGATATTGTGGTAAGGGGAGAACTGCGGGAAACGGCTGCTGATTCTGGTGTAGCCGTAGCCTTCCGGTGCAGGAGCATTGTTGAATACAGGATTGAAGAGCACGAGGGCATTCGGCCTCGGGGAGACAGAAAGGTCATCCGTCGGTGAGTCAAATCCCTCAACCAATGCTGTAGAAGCGGCAAGATGGCCTCCCGCAGAACCTCCTGAGGCGGCAATCCTGTCCGGGTCAATACGGAGTTCGGCAGCATGGGAGCGGACATAACGCATAACAGACTTGGCATCCTCTACCGAGGCGAAAGGGTCTGTTCCAAACCTGCTTGACACCCTGTAGTCGGCCAGAACGCAGACCATGCCGAGGTCGGCGATTTCACGGGCCCGGGAGGCGAACTGATGCACGGTTCCGGTACGCCATCCACCACCGAAGAAGAATACAATCGCCGGAAGGTTCTCTCCCTTGCGTGGCATAATGTCGTGAGGATAAATAAAATAGATATTGAGGTCAGGGTCAGTCCTGTAGGTCCTGCACATTGTGGTTTCCGGGTCGAAATCCCAGGTTGTACGGATTTCCAGGTCAATGCTCTTCTCAAGCCCGAGTTCAGGGACTCTGAAAGTCACTTTGGCATTGCCCTCAGCCTTGTCGGAACGGACGTATGCCAGAATCCTGCCATTGTATACCGGGAGCTCATTGCCAAGGAACGAGCCTGTGTATTGAGGGTCAGCATTTTCCATTCTTATGAAAGAGCAATCCCCACTGACCTCGCATACTACCTTGTGGCGGGCATCCCGGACTCTTACGCCATTGGCATCCACTATTTCCAATGTCAGGTGGGCAATGCGGTCCGCTCCATTGAGAATGTTCTTGTCTGTCTTTACCTGGAGAGCCGCAGGAGCCCCGTATGTCTTGAGTATGGCTGTTGAAACCACTTCCCCGTCATTGAGGCCATTCACTTTCAGTTCTCCTTCCTCATAGGCAATATCCCATAACAAAGCATTGGAATTCAAATCCTTGCGGGGTTCGTCGCCAATTTTACCGCCATTAAGCTCGAGTTCGGCTGTCTCGCAGTTGGTGAACACGGCCACTGTGATTTTCTCGCCATCCCTGTAATTCCAGTCGTCCTCCAGGTCAATGAATGAGGTCCATGCCTTAACCTGTGAAGCAGGCATTGTCCCGGCATAGACCATCGGCTTGTCGCTCCACAATGACTGTCTGTACCAGCCGCGAGGCTTCTTCTCCCCATCAAGGCCGAGAAGGCCGCTCACGAAGCCGCGGGACGGGAAGCGTCCGGACTCGCCGAGATAGTCAATGCCGGTCCAGAGAAACTGGCCGCAGATGTGGTCATTGTCCCTGACTGCGAGCCAGGCTTCATAGTCGTGCCTGTTCTCACTGCCGTAGATGACCCTTTCCGGATACTTTATGTGGTCTGTCATATATCTGTGCTCGGTATAATTGTAGCCCGTAACGTCCAATGCTCCAGGATAGTCGGTATGGTTCGACATCACGACTCCGGCCATTGCCCCGGTCACGGCACGGGAAGTGTCAATGGACTTGACAACGGGAACGAGCCTCTTTGCAATGTCCCCAATTCTGGAAGCGGCAGGCCTGTCAGGCTGGTATCCGGGAATGGTCTTCTGGGTGATTCCCTCATGGTCCAGAATCGGATGTGAATATGGGTCATTCGGGTAGTCAACCTCATTGCCGATGCTCCACATTATGATGGAAGGATGGTTCTTGTCACGCTCCACCATTGACCTGAGATCAGTCTCGGCCCACTCATTGAAATACTCGGAATAGCCCTGCAAACCAGGATTGTCCCCGACATTCCAGCCCTCAATCCATTTGCGCTTAGGAAACTCCCACTCGTCGAAGCACTCGTCCATAACGAGAAATCCCATCTCGTCGCATAAATCATAGAGGATTTCAGCCTGTGGATTGTGGCTCATCCTGATGGCATTGCAACCTATCTCCTTGAGTGTCTTCAGCCGTCTTCTCCACACATCCTCCGGAATTACAGCCCCGAGGGAACCGGCATCGTGATGGAGGCATACTCCCTTGAGTTTCATATTCTTGCCGTTGAGGAAGAAGCCCTTGTCCGCATCGAAGCGGGTGGTCCTGATTCCGACTTTGACCTTTGTTCCGTCAATCTTGTTCCCCTTCGCGTCGAGAATGATGGTCTCGAGCTCGTAGAGGGCCGGGGAATCCACGCTCCAGAGTTCCGGATATTTCACCAGGAGGGTGTTCTCTGCTTTCCAGGAACGGCCAGCAGGCAATCCGACCGGCGCCACAGACTCGGCAATGAGAGCTTCCCTCCTTCTCAGTCTGTTCACAATCTTTACAGATGCGGGCTTTTCCCCGTCATTGACCACATTCACGCTCACGCCGATGAGGGCGCTTCCGTCCTCCCTGACTTCGAGTGTGCGTGCGAATACGCCCCAATTATCGATGTGGGTCTGGGCTGATGAAATCAGGTAAACGTCCCTGTAAATGCCGGAACCCGTGTACCATCTGGAGTCGGCATCCTTGGTGTGATCCACCTTGACAGCGATGACATTGCCCTTGCCCGGACGGAGTTTTTCAGTCACATCGTAAATAAATGATACATAACCATTTGGCCTGTATCCAACGCGCTCACCATTGACCCAGACCTCGCTGTTGTTGTAAACTCCCCCGAAATAGAGCCAGAGTCTGCGGCCCTTCTCCGAGGCTGGGACATTGAGCACCTTCCTGTACCAGCCCTCACCGCCCGGAAGGTATCCGGTACAGCTTGCATACTCGCTGCTGATCGGGAACTCCACGCTCCAGTCGTGCGGCAAGTCAAGCGTTCTCCAGCCGCTGTCGTCATAGTCCACTGCACTGCAATCCTCGCCCGGATTGAGGGCGAATTTCCATCCGTCATTGATTTTCTCCGGACGTCCGAAGGTTATCTGGGCCCGAAGTGGGGATATTGCAACAAATGCTGCCAACAGGGCTATGACAAGTTTTGACCTCATTATTTATTGGGTTTAGTGAAATTATGCTCCTTAAGCAATTTTCCGTCGGAATCTATAAGTTTGGCGCTGATGCCGTCGGAGGTGATATGGATATTGAGTTTCTCATTGTTACTATTGATGAGAACCGGAAATGAGCAGCCCAGCTCGCCAGCCTCATGGAACGAATATTTATGGGTGTGGCCGCAGAGCATCAGGTCAATCCCGGCCTTCTCAAGTACCGGAATAATGAGCCTGCCAATCTCCAGATTGCCGTGCCATCCTTCCATAGACGGGGGCATATGAAGGACAGCAATCTTGACAGGCGCGCTCTTAAACTCCTCTGACTCAATAGCTTTCTCAATCCACTCCGCTTCCCGGGCCCTGAATTCGTCGCTTCTCATCAGCCCTGAATAACTTTCATTACTGTCCGGCTTGTCTTCCCCGCAGTCAAGCATGAGGATGGCGGCAGGTCCCTGTCTTACAATGTAATAAGGAAGTCCGTTGGCGGTCGGGAAATAGTCCGGAAAGCGATAGGAGAACCAGCCACGGTTCTCGTGATTTCCCCTTGCATAGAAGAACGGAACATTGGTGGCGAAAAGTTCTACTGCAGATGAGAGATATCCATCCAGCATCTGTTCTTCACGATCCATTGTCGAGAGCATATCCCCATTGAAAATGACAAAATCAAGACTATCTTTTCGGACATCGGCCACAAGGAGCCTGAACAGGGAGTCTCTCCCGTGGATGTCATTGCATACGGTGAAATCGCAATCGGATGCCGAAGAGTCAAGAGTCTTGACCTCGTATGGCTTCATACTGTAAGGATCATTGCCGGAAGAGACTCCGAAGCAGATTTTCCTGTCCCCAATCTTGCTGACCAACGCCTGCTGCATTATCCGGTACCTGTACACAGTACCCTTCTCGAGCCCCTCAACCCTGACTTTATGCAGCTTTCCGACAGGCAGCTTTCCGAGTACCGTCTCGTAGTATTTCGGCCTGTCACATGCATAGAAATGACTGCCGTCGTCCGGTGCCACCTCAACCCAGGCCGCAGCATCCATGTCAGTAATCCATACAACTGTAAAGCCGGTCTCCGTAACTGCCTGGAGATAAGGCCCTGCCACGATATCAGCTCTGAGCTTCTGCTGTTCCTGCGCCGCAGCCGCCAACGTTGCCAATGCAAGGATTGCGGCAATAATTGTCCTTTTCATCATTTTAATTTCAATTTGGGTTGGGCGATGAACTTTAAAATAACCTGCGAGCCAGGTTCACCAGCTTCGTCCTACTGGCAAATCTTTGCCACCCAGCCGCCGCCGGGAGCCATCTTGATGTTCACCTTGCGGTCGGCAGGGACACGGACAATCTCGTGCGCGAAATCGCGGGCAGCCCTGTCGGCATTGGCTCCGTCACGGAAAATCTCCATCGTCCAGTTTCCTTCACCGAGGAAGCTGAGGTCGAGAAGGAGCTCGCGGGCATCCCAATTGGTCAGGGAGCCTGCGTACCAGGTATCACCGCTGCGGCGGGCGATTGAAATGTACTTGCCAATCTCGCCATTGAGGCCTACGCTCTCGTCCCAGACAACTGGAACCTCGGCAATGAAACGGGTGCAGAGAGGTTCGGCCAGATAGTTGGAAGGTGAGTCACAGAGCATATTGAG
>JALFFZ010000097.1 GCA_022777585.1 Bacteroidales bacterium
CTCCTTCTGTCTGAGAGACAGGTCTTCCCATCCCGGAATCCTGTATCTCATGATCTTGATGTCGGCGAACTGGTCAATGAGGTATCTGAAGTTCTCATCGCCGTCCTTCGCGCTTTTCTGCCCGCAGGATACCATTGCCGCAGCAGAGGCTAATGTCAATAGCATTTTTGATAATGTATTCATATTGTGTATTCATTGTTTGCATTGGAAGCCGCACTCATGCCCGAATAGTGCAAGTCCTCCTGCAAAAATAGGAAATATCGCTGACAAATTGCTATATTTGCTGCCTATGAAATTGATTTTGCAACATATATTTCCCGCAGTTGTGCTGCTTGCCTTTTTCGCCTGCACCAAGGATGGCGATTTCGGTATTGACGGTAATGACAGTGACAGGAGGGGGCCGTCGGAGATGGTGGTCCCGCAAGTGACTGGAAGGCAGGTGCTTTTGTCCTATTCCGCCGGTTTCAACAATCTCAGTGCTGACCTGGAGGATGATATTGATGAATTGAAGACAGGCTGGATTCCGGCAAAGAATTCCCCTTCTGTGCTCCTGGTTTTCTCCAAACGCACGAAGGACAACAGGTTGGATTATTCAATCAAGACTCCAGCGCATCTCATCCGACTTTATCGTGGCGCTGCCGGAGAACTTGTGTCTGATACGCTGAAGACTTGGCCGGAAGGCACTGTAGCTGCATCCGCATCCACTTTGGGAGAGGTCCTGTCTTATGTCAAGACATCATTCCCGTCATCCGAATACGGTATGATATTCTCCTCCCACGCTTCCGGATGGGTTCCAAAAGGATATTATTCGACAGGTACGATAACTGAATATGCCCCTGGAATGAATATGGCTCCGGGTCTGCTTCAAGTATCTGAGAGACCGGTGTACAGTCTTGAGCCCGAGGAAGTTCTTGAAGGGCCCAGGGTCAGGAGCCTGGGTATGGATATGATTAATTCGAGGACGGCGTATGAGATCAATATTGAAGATTTTGCCGCTGCTATTCCGATGAAGCTGGACTATATCATTATGGATGCCTGCCTGATGGGCGGGGTTGAGGTGGCCTATGCCTTGAGGGAAAAAACCCGTTATCTGGTCTTTTCCCAGACGGAGGTTCTGGCGGACGGGCTCTGCAATTACCCTACCATTGCGTCAAGGCTGTTCCGTACTGGAGGCCCCGATTTGAAGGGGCTTTGTGAGGATGCCTATTCCCATTATTCCGCATTGTCCGGACAGGAGCAGTCCGTTACGTTATCATTGGTGGATACCGACGGCCTCGACAGACTGGCTGAGGTTTGTGCCGGTCTTTTCGATGATTACCGGACTGAAATCAGCAATGTGTCAATGTATGATGTCCAGCAGTATTACAGATATTCGAAGCGCTGGTATTTCGATATTGAGGATATCCTGGTGAAGTCTGGAGTGCCGGATGCGGCTCTTGCGGATTTCCGGGAGGCGCTTTCGTCCTGCGTGGTATATAAAGCGGCAACCCCGAGATTCCTGTCAATTGACATTGTATCGTTCTCGGGGTTGAGCATGTATCTTCCGTGCGCTGATGCGAACACAGCTTTGAGGAATTTCTATCGTGGGCTTTCGTGGAATCAGGCCACAGGACTGTTGAATTAGAACAGCCTGCGGCTAAAGAATCTGCGCGCTGTGATTCTTGGTGTCCACCTTCTCGATAATCCTTTCCACAATGCCTTCAGCATTGATGATAAAGGTCTTCCTGAGGGTGCCGGTGCAGACTTTTCCGCACATCTTCTTCTCACCCCAGGCTCCGAATGCCTGAAGCATTTCCGTACTCTTGTCCGAGAGCAATGTGAAAGGAAGCTGGTATTTCTCTATGAATTTCCTGTGTGAGGCATCGCTGTCCTTGCTTACGCCGATTACCCTGTATCCAGCAGCTGCGAGAGCATCAATGTTGTCCCTGAGGTTGCATGCCTCAGCGGTGCATCCCGGAGTGCTGTCCTTCGGGTAGAAATAAAGCACAGTCCTCTGACCTGCGAGGTCCTCCGCTGTAAATGCCTTTCCGTCCTGGTCCACGACCGAGAATGCCGGAATCTTGTCACCTTCTTTTATCATAGTTATAATATTGAGTGTTAAACAATTATAAGGCTTAGAACTCTGAAAGCCAGGAATGCGGCCAGCCATGCCATCATCAGGGAGTTTACTACCACGAAGGCTGCCCATCTTCCTCCGATTTCCTTTCTCAATGTGGTCACGGTGGCCACGCACGGGAAGTACAGGAGGACGAAGAGCATGAAGGACCAGCTGTTTGCCGGGGTGAAGATTTTCTCCTCCCGGAGTACTGTGGCGAGATTTGCATCTCCCTCGTCAGAGCTGTGGTACAGAATGCCCATTGTGCTGACAATGGCTTCCTTGGCAGGGAGACCGGTGAGCAGGCTTACATTCATCTTCCAGTCGAAGCCCAGAGGCTCCATTACCGGCGATACGGCCTTGCCGATCATTGCGAGGTATGATTCCTCCGGATTGGCTCCGTTGTCAGTCTTGTCCGCAGGGAAGTATTCCAGGGCCCATATTATTACCGAGGCTGCCAGAATAACCGTCGAAATCTTCTTGAGGTAGTCGTTGACCCTCTCCCAGATATGCATGCCGGTGTTTCTCCAGGTCGGCTTGCGGAATGGCGGGAGGACTGACACATAGTCCTCGTCCTGCATCCGGAACCATCTGGTATGTTTCATCACGTATGCGAAGAGTATGGAAAGGAAAATGCCGATGGTGTAGAGTCCTACCATGACAAGCGCCTTGTATCTAGCGAAGAATGCGGATACGAAGAGAAGATAGACGGGAAGACGGGCGCTGCAGCTCATGAACGGAATCATCAGCATTGTCAGAGTACGGTCCCTCTTGTTCTCAATCTGCTTTGCCGCCATTATCGCCGGCACATTGCAGCCGAAGCCGATGAGCATCGGAATGAACGAACGGCCGTGCAGGCCGACGAGGTGCATTATCTTGTCCATGAGAAAGGCGGCCCTGGACATATATCCGGAGTCTTCCAGCAGGGACAGGAAGAAGAAGAGAATCACGATGTTCGGCAGGAATGCCAGCACGGAGCCGACTCCCTGGATTATTCCGTCCGTCAGCATGCTTGTGAACCATCCGGGTCTCATCAGACTGCCGCACCAGGCGCAGAGGGCGTTGACTCCCGACTCTATCCATTCCTGAGGATAGGCTCCGAGGGTGAATGTGCATTGGAATACGGTCAGAAGTATCAGTATCATCAGGGGGAAGCCGAGCCATCTGCTGGTCAGGATGGCATCGACCTTCATTGAGAAACTGTGATCCGAACTGTCTCCGCCGTGAACGACAGTTTCCTGCAGGGCTCCTGCCACGAAACCCCTCCTGGCCTTGGCTACCAGGACTTCCGACTGCTCCCCGAACTCCCTTTCCAGCCCGTCGTGGGCCTTCTTCGCCACTCTCAGCACTTCTTCGGCATTGGGCAGCGAATTCACGTACGGCATAATGTAGTCCTGATGCTCAAGCAGTCTTACGGCTACATACCGCTCAGAGAAATGGAGCCACTCGTCGTGTCCTTTGTGGATGGCGGCGGAGATTTTCGCTATTGCTTCTTCCACGTCCTGACCGTAGGGCACACTGACCTTCCTTTCATAAGGTTCCCTGAAACTGTCGGCAATCTTGCCTATGAGCGTCATTTCTGCCAGTCCGTCTTCAGGCTCGAATGTGATTACAGGCATTCCGAGCATCCTTGAAAGCTGTTTCGTGTCGATGGAATGGCCTGTTGCGAGAAACTTGCTGTAGTTCTTCAAGACAAGGATTACCTTGATATCCATGTCGTTGAGCTTTGTGACAGGATACAATGTATCCTCAAGGTGAAGCGCATCCACAATATGGATGACGATGTCTGTCGGCGTTTCGAGTATCGACGATATCTCGGGAAGAATGTTGAATCTTACCGAAAAACCGTTGCCTGAAACTGTCTTGCCGGAAAGTCCGCTTCCGGCGCCCGTCACGGCTGCTCTGATGCATTGAGTGAAACCCTTTGATGCCATCAGAGGGCAGCTGTGGCATTCTCCATTGCATTCGAATGTTTTCATGTCCACTGGGTATTTGAGGTATGTATTCATGGTGCCGGCCTTCCTTGTCTGCGGACGCCTTCACCATTATTCCGGAGCTCCGTGCTCCGTGCCGTTAAAATTCTTCTCCGGCTGTCACTTCATTGTAGCACTGGCGGCAAAGTGGTTCGTAAACGTCCTTTTCTCCCAGCACTACGAGCTTGTCGCTCTTGGTGAGCCTGTGCGAGTGGTTTGCGAGGTTGCCGCAACGGACGCAGATGGCGTGCACTTTCTGGACGTCCTCGGCTATTGCCATCAGGGCCGGCATAGGGCCGAAAGGCTTGCCCTTGAAATCGGTGTCCAGGCCGGCTATGATGACCCTCTTTCCCTTGTTGGCAAGGGTCTGGACCACTTCGACCAGGTTCTCTCCGAAAAACTGGGCCTCGTCAATGCCTATCACCTGGGTGTCATCTGCGGCAGTCAGCATGTCCTCCGCATTCTTTGCCGGCCGGCAAGGTATGCTGTGGAGGTCATGGGAAACCACATCCATATCGGAGTATCTCGTATCCACGGCAGGCTTGAAGATCTCAATTTTCTGATTGGCGAACTGGGCTCTCTTGAGTCTCCTGATGAGTTCTTCGGTCTTGCCGGAAAACATTGAGCCGCAAATCACTTCAACGCAGCCGTTTCTCTTGGTATTTTCTAAAAACATAGTTAATTTTGCATTCTTTCAAACCGGTACCAAACACTTTGCGACCGGCTTGCAAAGATAATAATTATTCAGGTTTATGGAGAACAACCGCAGGGAAAATTTTGAAGACCTTCTCAAGACCGTCGCAGACCTCAAATCAAGGCTGGACGATCTTGAAAGGAGAATTGAGGAATACAGGTCCGCTTTCGGAGATTCTTTGCAGATGCCTTTGCCGGAGGAAATCCCGTTTGAGCATGAGGACTTTCTCGGGGATATGTCCGAGCTGGTAGCGGATGGCAATGAAATCAGAATCAACGCCGACCATGAGCATGGGCAGGATGTTTCAGCCACAGGAAATGCTGATGTCCAGGAGACTGCCGAACCGATGGTCTCTTCAGAGCCGGAGACTGTCCCTGAACGCGGAATCGTCTCTGAGCCTGAGGATATCCCTGAACCTGAGGCTGAACCTGAAACAGTCTCTGAAACGGAAGCTGAGCCGATTCCGGAAGATGAAGAACCGATCTCTCTTTTCGGAGAGATGTTCGGCCCGTCACCTGCGAAGAAAGCGTCCAAGTCCAGGACACTCAATGATGCCAATGCGTCCAGGGCTTCAGGCGCAGTGATTGACCTCAAGGCGGACAAGCCGGCCTGGTCGGTGGATATGCCGGGTCCGGATGTGAGGGACGTCCGCAGCGCCATCTCCCTCAATGACAGGGTAATGTTCATCGCAACCCTTTTCCGTGAGGACTCAATGCTGTTTCAGGATGTTGTGGGCCATATCAACGGAATGTCCGACCTCAATAAAGTTGTGGCATATCTCCAGTCCACATTCCCTGAGTGGGATATGAACTCTGACGCGGTTTACAGGTTCATGATGGCGGTTCGCCGTAAAATCAGGTAATTCCTATGCCGGGTATTCTCTACATTGTGCCGACTCCTGTCGGGAATCTGGACGATATGACTTTCAGGGCCGTCAATGTGCTCAGGGAGGCAGATCTCGTGCTGGCTGAGGATACCAGGACGAGTTCAGTGCTGCTTAAGCATTTCGGTATCGAGGCCAGGCATCTGCAGTCGCATCACAAGTTCAATGAGCACCAGACCGTGCCTGTAATCAGGGACAGGATTCTGTCAGGTCAGAATGTCGCATTGATCAGTGATGCCGGCACTCCCGGGATTTCTGACCCGGGCTTCCTGCTGGTAAGGGAATGTGCTGCAGAAGGCATTGAGGTACAGACACTTCCAGGGCCGACAGCCTGTATCCCTGCCATTGTCTCATCCGGTCTTCCTTGTGACAGATTCTGCTTCGAAGGCTTTCTTCCGGTCAAGAAGGGTCGTCAGACGTTGCTGAAGGAACTTTCTGCAGAGACGAGGACAATGATTTTCTACGAGTCGCCTTACCGTCTCGTCAAGACATTGGAGCAGATGGCCGAGTACTTCGGGCCGGAAAGGGAGTGCTCTGTGGCCAGGGAAATATCCAAAATACACGAGGAACATCGCAGGGGCAGCCTTGCCGATGTAGCTCAATGGTTCAGGGAGCATGAACCCAAGGGGGAGATTGTACTGATTGTGGCAGGGAACTCCGGGCGCAGGAAGGGAGGAGATTCCCAATCAGGCCGGGAATGACGGAAACGCAGGTGCGGAGGGGACGGCGCAGGCGAATGGCAATGTGAAATCCGGGCAGGTGGTCAGGTTATTTATGACCCGGAACAATGAGGACGGCAAGTCTCCGTCCAAATCTTTCATCACTGGGGCAGTTGCCCTTGCATTTCTTCTGATCGGTTATCAGACAGCCGTTTTCATTCATCGTGCAGCGACACTGAAAATACTCTCATCGTCGCCGGACACCGTATATGTTGCAGTCCGGACGGCTGGGAACGACGGCCCATCCACAACATCAGGCTCCTCGGCAGACTCGCCCTCAGGCGGTCAGGTTCCCCCTTCCGGATATCGGACCGGTGCCATTCATAGCCGGGGGACAAATGGCAATTACAGCCGCAAGGAGGAGGTAAAGGAGCGCTTCTCGGAGCGTCAATGCGAGAATTTCCGATTCGACCCCAATACTGCTACCATTGATGAACTGCGCCGGTTGGGATTCTCCCTGAGGCAGGCTGAGGCTATTGACAATTACCGGTCCAAAGGGGGACGGTTCAGACGGAAGTCGGATTTTGCCAAGTCATACGTGGTCGAGGATTCGGTGTTCCGAAGGCTGGAGCCCTACATCGATATTCCCCGGATTGACCTTAACAAGGCGGATTCGGCCCAGTTCGAGACACTTCCCGGGATAGGATCGTATTTTGCTTCCAGGATGGTGGAGTACAGGAAGAAACTTGGCGGATATTCATATCCGGAGCAGCTGATGGACATATATCATTTCGACAGGGAGAAGTATGATGCCCTGAAGGATCTTGTGGAAATCGCGACTCCTCCAAGGCCATTTGCACTCTGGACCCTGCCTTTGGATTCCCTGAAGGCACATCCCTATATCCGGACATACACGGCTGCGAAGGCCATTATCCTGTTCAGGGAAAACAATCCGGCCTCCGCCCTGACTGTTTCCAATCTTGCGGAGGCCGGTATAATCGACAGGGAGTCAGCTTCTAAACTGGAACGCTGCGCCCTCGTAAGCCCCTGATTGCCAGGACTCCTTAGTCCTGAACTGTCTTCAACGCTTCCCTGAGCTTGGCCTCGATCTCCTCGGCGAGCTCCACGTTGTCCTTGATGAGCTGTTTTGTGGCTTCGCGTCCCTGAGCCAGTTTCTGGTCGCCATAGCTGAACCAGGAGCCGCTCTTGGAAATGATGTTGTACTCGACTCCGAGGTCCACGATTTCGCCGGCGCGCGATATTCCCTCGCCATAGACGATGTCGAACTCGGCCTTCTTGAACGGCGGAGCCATCTTGTTCTTGACCACCTTCACCCTGGTCCTGTTTCCGAGAGCCTCTTCTCCGTCCTTGAGCTGTGTGGTGCGGCGGACATCGATTCTCACGGAGGCGTAGAACTTGAGTGCATTTCCTCCCGTGGTGGTCTCCGGGTTGCCGAACATCACACCGATTTTCTCGCGGAGCTGGTTGATGAAGATGCAGCAGGTATTTGTCTTGCTGATGTTTGCGGTAAGTTTCCTGAGTGCCTGGCTCATGAGCCTTGCCTGAAGTCCGACCTTGTTGTCACCCATCTCTCCCTCAATCTCGGCCTTCGGTGTGAGGGCTGCGACGGAGTCGATGACAATGATGTCAATCGCACCGGAGCGAATGAGGTTGTCGGCTATTTCAAGAGCTTGCTCCCCGTTGTCCGGCTGTGAAATGAGGAGGGTGTCGAGATTCACGCCGAGAGCCTTCGCGTATGACCTGTCAAATGCATGCTCGGCATCAATCATAGCCGCAATGCCTCCGAGTTTCTGCGCCTGAGCGATGGCGTGGATGGCGAGAGTGGTCTTTCCACTGGATTCCGGTCCATAAATCTCAATGATTCTTCCCCTCGGATATCCACCGATTCCGAGAGCGTGGTCAAGTGCGACTGAGCCGCTTGGTATGACCTGATGCTCGTCCCATTGTGGCTGATCTCCCAACTTCATGATCGTGCCTTTCCCGTAGTCTTTCTCAATCTTGTCGATCGTTGCCTGCAGAGCCTTCAGCTTTCCGGCGTCAATAGCTCCTGCATTGCCTTCCTTAACTGCTTCTTTAGCCATAATGTATTAATTTATGATAATAATTGCGGTTTGCACCGCGCTGTATGCAAAGTTAGAAAAAACGGGACAATACGAAAGAAAAAATTGATTAAATTTGCTTGCTGCAATGTCAGGAATTCAAATGATGGAATGAACGCGGTTTTTATGAAAAAGAAATTATTGGGAAAGACACCTGAGGAGCTCAGGAATGTGGCTGTGGAATGCGGCCTGCCTCCTTATGCCGGGGGGCAGATTGCGCAATGGCTCTACAAGAAAAGGGTGCGCAGCATTGACCGGATGACGAATATCTCCAAGGCCGGAAGGGAGAAACTATCGGAATACTATGAAGTCGGAGCAGTGGAATATGCTGACTGTCAGATTTCTTCTGACGGGACAAAGAAATATCTGTTTCCGGTTACCTGCGCATGGTCTTCTGTGTCAGGGGCTGTGGAATCGGATAATTCCGGGAGGGTGGAGTCCAGCTGCGTTGAGGCAGTGATGATTCCGGATCAGGACAGGAAGACATTGTGCGTATCCTCCCAGGCCGGATGCAAGATGGGATGCCGCTTCTGTATGACAGGCAGACAGGGCTTCCACGGCAACCTTTCCGCCGCTGACATTCTCTCCCAGTTCATTTCCGTGGACGAATCCCAGGAACTTACCGGAACTGTCTTCATGGGAATGGGGGAGCCTCTGGACAATTATGACAATGTCAGGAGAGCGATTGAGGTGCTGACTGCCGACTGGGGCTTCGGATGGAGTCCCAAGAGAATCACATTGTCATCGGTCGGGATAATACCTCAGCTCCGCCGCTACCTGGATGAGACCAGGTGCCATCTTGCCATCAGTCTCCACAACCCTTTCCCGGACGAGAGGGCGGAGATGATGCCTGTCCAGAAGGCATACAATTTGAATGAGATACTCACGCTCATAAGGGAATACGATTTTACCGGACAGCGGAGGGTAAGCTTCGAGTACACTATGTTCGCGGGCTGGAACGATGACAAGAGGCATGCGGATGCGCTTGTCCGTCTGCTTTCCGGGCTTGAGTGCAGGGTGAATCTGATTCGTTTCCACCGCATTCCGGATTTCCCGTACGACACCTCGGCGGACAAGGTAATCGAGATGTTCAGGGACAGGCTGAACCGTGCCGGGATAATGTCCACAATCAGGGCATCGAGGGGTGAGGATATACTTGCCGCCTGCGGAATGCTCGCAGGAAAACATTCTAAAACGTAATGACAATGAGAAGGTTGCTGTCAGGGTTGATAATTGCCGCGCTTGTATGGCTCGCAGAACTTTCGGCCGTTGCCGGACCTGAGACTCGTCCCAGAATGAATCTCAGTGACTATTGCATTGATCCTGTGGCCGATTCCATATCAATGTCAGAATTCAGGTCATATCTTGACAGCATCAGGAAAGAGAGGCCTACCGTTGCCCTTGTCCTCAGCGGTGGCGGAGCCAAGGGAGCATCCCACATTGGCGTCATACATTACCTGGATTCACTGAAGATTCCTGTTGACGTCGTGCTGGGAACGAGTATGGGAGGCCTTGTCGGCGCCCTTTACGCCCTAGGATATACGGCTCACGAGATGGATTCTCTCATAAGGACCATCGATTGGAACATGGCCTTGTCTGACAAGGTCCCGAGGGAGTACGTGTCTTATTCGCAGAAGAAATACAAGGAGAAGATTCTGCTTTCTTTTCCGTTCTACTATGCAAAGCAGGACTATCTTGACAGGAAGGCTGCGGAAAGGGGCTACGAGACTCCGGACCACCGTCACGGCGAACTCCGCCTCGGCGCAGGCAAGGATGACGCCGTATCTGTAGTCAAGGACAATCTTAAGAGCAGCCTTCCTTCCGGGTTAGCCTACGGACAGAATGTCAATAATCTGCTGAGTTCCCTGACTGTCGGCTATCAGGACAATATGCATTTCATAGACCTGCCGGTTCCGTTCGTATGCGTTGCCACGGACATGGTCTCTGCCAAGCCGAAAATATGGTACAGGGGCGGTCTCAAAACGGCAATGCGCTCCACGATGTCTATTCCCGGAGTGTTCGCCCCGGTGAAGGTGGACGGAATGGTGCTCGTGGACGGAGGAATGCGTAACAATTATCCGGCTGACCTGGCCATGGAGATGGGAGCCGACATCATCATAGGCGTGGACCTTTCATCCGGATACCGCACATACGGCGGCCTCAACGATCTCAAGGACATAATCGGTCAGGGTGTGGATATGCTCGGAAGGGAATCATATGAGAAGAATGTCGGCATTCCTGATGTCACGGTCAAGCCTGATCTCCCTGAATACAATATGATGAGCTTCGATGACAAGAGCATTGATGTCATCATCAGGCGCGGCCTGGAGGCATCCGAGGCGGTGTCGGACCAGCTGGACAGCATATTGGCCCTGACAGGTGCAAGGGATAAGGTGCTGAGGAATGCCAAGGCCATAGACCTGGGTACAAGCCCGGTTCTTGTGTCGAAGATTGAGATTACCGGCGTCACGGAAAAGGAATCCCGCTATCTGATGGGCAAGCTGAAAATCAGGCCGGCTGACTACCTCTGCCGGGAAGATATCGAGGATGCAGTGGCTACAATCTTCGGGACGGGGGCTTTTGACTATGTGACATACGAGATGGAGGGGGCTGAGGAACCGTTCAGCCTTCTGTTCCATTGCCGCAGAGGTCCTGTCCATCAGTTCGGAATAGGAGGCCGTGTGGATTCGGAGGAGGTGGCTTCTCTGCTTGTGAATATCGGGCTTAATGCACACAAGCTGCAGGGCTCGGCTCTCAATTTCTATGCTAAGGTGGGTATAAATCCTTATGCATCATTGACTTACTATGTAAGTTCTCCTTCCGGTCCGACATTCAATGTGGGTGCGTCCGTCAAATGGCTTGACCGCAACCGCTTCACTCTTGGCGAGAGTGACTACAATGTCGCCTATCTCAATGTCAGGGAGGAGTTTTACCTCTCGAACATACGTCTCAGGAAATTCTATGCCAAGATTGGACTGAGGAGCGATTTCTACAAGATGAACAAGGTCATGGCCACGAGCGTTACCGGAAAGTATGACCTTGACGTTCTGACCAACAATTATGTATCGACATTCATTGACCTCAATGCCGATACATTTGACAACAGCTACTTCCCGACCAAGGGCATTTCCTGGAAGATGGGATACGAATGGGTGTTCACAGGCCTTAAGAAGGACATTGAGAAGTTCCATATCGCCAATCTGGATTTCAAGGCCGCTTTCTCCGCCGGCTGTTTCACCTTCCTGCCGTCAGTCAGTGCACGCTTCATAATGGGAGGAGAGCCTTCCCTGCCGTATCTCAATCTTATCGGCGGCTTCATGCCGGGCAGATATCTGGACCAGCAGATTCCGTTCGTCGGAGTCAATTATGCCATGGCGATGCACAATTATCTCGCAATGGTCAGGGGGGATTTCAGATTCCGCCTTTTCAAGAACAATTACATTACCCTCTGCGCCAATTACGCTTATTCGGTAAGGGATCTCAGCGATGTCAAGGATACTTCCAAGGTTCTCGGCATTCTCGGTACCGGAGTGAAGTATTCCTACAATTCCATTATCGGTCCGGTGGAGTTCGGCCTGCAATGGCGTTCGCGTAACAGCAGGGTAGGGGCCTTTCTCAATTTCGGATTGTATTTCTGATTGTGCGGCTATGGGAAATGAAGCAGTAAAAAAAGTCCTATCGTCACTCCAGCGGCAATGTTCCCGCAGAGAGTGTTGTTCCTCAGATGTTTACAAAAAGGCGCTGAAGGCCCTGGATGGGGATGTCGAGGCGGCTGCAATGGTGCTGGATAGCCTCAAGGCTGACAAATATGTGGATGATTACCGCTACGCCTCGGCCTATATCAGGGAGAAGTCCGCAATCTCCGGCTGGGGAATGGCCAAGATTTCCTATATGCTTGCTGCGAAGGGTATTGACCGGGCGATCGTCTGCGAGGCGGCGAAGGAGGCCGATCCCGCTGCATCTTCCAGAAAACTCGAGTCTGTCCTCAGGAACAAATACAAGTCCCTGTCAGATGACCCGGCAGCCAAGCTGAAACTGCTCCGTTTCGCCCTTGGCAGGGGTTATTCGTATGACGAGGTACGTGAGGTCGTCGAGAGAGTAATGTCGGGGGAGTGATGGACTACTGCTCGGAAATAAAGGATTTCATCAATGCCAATGTCGAAGATGCGCTCTTCGGAGAGAAGCACGGTTTCGCCCTGCTCTCTTCCGAAGCGATGTCGGATACGGTCATCATTGCCGAACCTGTGGATGCATTGACCCTGGAAATGGCTGAGGAGCAGTCGCATAGACTCTCCAGACTGCTTTCCGGACTTGAAGGAAAAAAGGCAGTGATTGTCCCGGAGGACCTATGGCGCAGCCGGCCGGAAATGACAAGGCGGAGGATCCTCGCCCATCTGGGACGGTTCAGGTCCGTGTTTGCCAGGAAAACTGTCGTGAAAAGAGTGGACAGGACAATGTCTTCCGCATTTCTGTCCGCCTGCCATACATACGGAGACGCTTCTGCGAGATACAGATACGGTCTTTTTCTCGGGGATGAGATGGTGGCATGCGCAAGTTTCTCGTCACCAAGGACTTGGAACAGGCCTGAAGGCCCACATAAATCAGCCGAGTGGGTCAGGTACGCATCCCTGCCTGATATCAGGGTTGTCGGCGGAATGGGAAAGCTTCTGAAGCATTTCATTGAAGAGACCGGGCCGGACGATGTGATGAGCTATGCCGACCTGGAGTGGACTGACGGGGACGTTTACAGGAAACTCGGCTTCCGGAAGGAGTCGCTGCGCCCTTCTGTCAGCTTCGCCATAGACCCGGCTACATATATTCGTAAACCTCTTTCCGGCATTACGTCCGGAGAGGTCTGCAAGACAGATTCTCCCTGTCTTTACCACGTGAATCTCGGCAGTGCGAAATACCGTCTCGACATTCCGTGAATTTTCTCCGGGATGCTATTCGCATTAAGCGGGAGTTTCATTATCTTTGCACTCGAAAAATTCATTTCTCAATATGGAACCTATCATCAAGACCGATTTCAGCTTCCCTCATCAGGTGGGGAAATATGTCGGCAAAGTGCGCGATGTCTATGACATTGACGGAAAGTATCTTGTAATGGCCGTTTCCGACCGTATTTCAGCATTTGACGTTGTCCTTCCGAAGGGCATTCCTTTCAAGGGACAGGTGCTCAACCAGATAGCCGAGAAGTTCCTCGACGCTACGGCTGACATCGTTCCGAACTGGAAAATCGCCAGCCCGGACCCTATGGTGACAGTGGGCTACAAATGCGAGCCTTTCAAGGTGGAGATGGTCATAAGAGGCTGTCTGGCAGGTCACTCATGGCGTGAATACCAGGCTGGAAAGAGGACCCTCTGCGGAGTTGAGCTCCCTGACGGAATGGTCGAGGGACAGCATTTCCCTGAGCCTATCATCACTCCTTCGGCAAAGGCCTCCGAGGGCCACGACGAGGATATCACAAGGGAGGAAATCATCGCCTCCGGCCTTGTTCCGGAGGAGGATTACATAAAGATTGAGGAATATACCAGGGCCATCTTCAAGCGCGGTCAGGAAATCGCCGCAAAGATGGGCCTCATTCTCGTCGATACCAAGTATGAATTCGGAAAGCGCGACGGGCAGATCATGCTGATGGACGAGGTCCACACTCCGGATTCTTCCCGCTATTACTATGCCGAGGGCTATGAGGAGAGGCTGAGGAAGGGCGAGAAGCAGAAGCAGCTCTCCAAGGAGTTCGTCCGCGAATGGCTCATGGCCAACGGCTTCCAGGGCCTTGACGGACAGACGGTTCCGGAGATGACCCCTGAGGTTGTAGAGGGCATTACCGCCAGGTACATTGAACTCTACGAGAAGATTACGGGCACTCCGTTCGTCCGCCGCGAATATACTGCGGAGGGGATTGAAAAGAATGTGACGGAGTATCTGAAGACAATCCTCTAGTTTCTTCGTCAATATGAAAGGAATCGTTCTCGCCGGTGGAAGCGGGACGCGGCTGTATCCCATAACCAAAGGGGTCAGCAAGCAGCTTCTCCCTGTCTTTGACAAGCCGATGATATATTACCCTATCTCAGTGCTTATGCTTGCCGGGATCAGGGAGATACTCGTTATCTCCACGCCTCACGATTTGCCGGGCTTCAGGCGTCTGCTCGGGGATGGCTCCGATATCGGAGTCCGCTTCGAATATGCAGAGCAGCCGTCTCCTGACGGTCTTGCCCAGGCTTTCACCATCGGGGCCGATTTCATCGGGGATGATTCCGTCTGTCTCGTGCTCGGAGACAATATTTTTCACGGTTCCGGTTTCAGGTCAATGCTGAAGAATGCCGTGTCAAGCGTTGAGAATGAGGGTATCGCCACCATTTTCGGATATTGGGTCAGTGATCCCGGACGCTATGGGGTCGCCGAGTTTGACAGTGCCGGCAGGTGTTTGAGCATAGAAGAGAAGCCGGCTGCCCCAAAGTCCAACTACGCCGTAGTCGGACTCTACTTCTATCCCAACAAGGTGGTGGAGGTAGCCCGTAATGTGAAGAAGTCAGCCCGCGGCGAGTATGAAATAACCTCTGTGAACCAGCGTTTCCTCGAGGACGGGGAACTCCGCGTGGAGACACTCGGCAGGGGATTCGCCTGGCTGGATACCGGTACCCACGATTCCCTGAGCGAGGCTTCCACCTATATCGAAGTGCTGGAGAAGAGGCAGGGCCTGAAAATCGCCTGCCTCGAGGGCATTGCCTATGAGATGGGCTGGATTGACCGTGATAAACTGAGGGAGCTTGCCGCCCCGATGGCCAGGAACCAGTACGGGCAGTATCTTCTCAGGCTTGCTGAAAATGATGACATCATATGAACTTCATGAAGACCGGCATAGAGGGCGTCGTGATCATTGAACCGAAACTGTTCAATGATGCCAGAGGCTATTTCTTCGAGTCATTCTCGCAGAGAGAGTTCGATGAGGCGGTCCGCCGGGTCAGATTTGTCCAGGACAATGAGAGCCGCTCGTCCCGCGGCGTTGTCAGAGGGCTTCATTTTCAGAAACCTCCATTCGCCCAGAGCAAGCTGGTCAGGGTAATCAGCGGGGCGGTTCTTGACGTGGCTGTGGACATAAGGAGAGGTTCTCCGACATTCGGCAGGCACGTGGCCGTGGAACTTTCCGGAGAGAATCACCGTCAGGTATTCATTCCCAGGGGTTTCGCCCACGGTTTCAGCGTGCTGACGGAGTCCGTGGTATTCCAGTACAAATGTGACAATTACTATTCTCCGGAGTCCGAGGGGGCAATCGCATGGGATGACCCTGATCTGGGAATTGACTGGAAGATAGCACCTTCGGATGTCATACTTTCCGAAAAGGACAGATGCCATTCCAGACTCAGGGATGCTGAGTGGCTTTTCGATTACAATGTTAATCTGTATTGACAATGGGACGTACCATCCTCATCACCGGCGGGGCAGGCTTCATCGGCTCGCACGTAGTCAGGCTTTTTGTCAGCAAATATCCTGATTGCAGGATTGTCAATGTCGACAAATTGACATACGCCGGGAATCTCGCCAACCTCAATGATGTCTCGGACAGGCCGAACTATCGTTTCGTGAAGATGGACATCTGCGATTTCAGCGGCATATCCTCCCTTCTGGAAGAGGAGAGGGTGGACGGCATCATACATCTGGCTGCCGAGTCGCATGTGGACAGGTCGATTGCCGACCCGTTCACCTTCGCCAGGACCAATGTGCTGGGTACTCTCACATTGCTGGAGGCGGCCAGGAGGCATTGGTCCCCTTCTGGCTGGAATCCATACGGCAACGGCTGCCTTTTCTATCACATTTCCACCGACGAGGTCTATGGGAGTCTGGAAATGACTCATCCTGAAGGCATTGACCCGCCTTTTACCACCGAGGCTTCAAGTGCGGGGCATAAGTGCTACGGCGACGATTTCTTCACTGAGTCCGGAAAATATCAGCCACATTCTCCATACAGTGCTTCAAAGGCATCTTCCGACCATTTTGTCAGGGCATTCCACGATACCTACGGGATGCCGGCAACCGTTTCCAACTGTTCCAACAATTACGGCCCTTATCAGTTCCCGGAAAAGCTGATACCTCTGTTTATCAATAACATACGTATCCGAAGACCGCTTCCGGTTTATGGGCTGGGTGAGAATGTCAGGGACTGGCTCTATGTCGAGGACCACGCAAGGGCCATCGACCTGATTTTCCACAATGGCAGGGCAGGCGAGACTTACAATATTGGAGGATGCAATGAGTGGAAGAACATTGACCTCATAAAAGTGCTTGTGCGTACGGTTGACAGACTTCTCGGGAGACCGGAATCTGCAGATATGGATCTCATAACCTTTGTCTCGGACAGGCCCGGACACGATGCCAGATACGCCATTGATTCTTCAAAAATCCGTGCTGAACTCGGTTGGGAGCCTTCTCTCCAGTTCGAGGAAGGCATTGAGAAAACCGTCAGGTGGTATCTTGACAATCAGGGCTGGCTCGACGGTGTCACATCGGGAGACTATATGAAGTATTACGACTCAATGTACGGTCACAGGGGATGAAATAATAGAGGAGGGCTTTGCAGCTCTCCTCCATCATAACTATTGATACAGTTTCAGTCCGGTAGTGCCGGATTTACTTCTACTTCTTGAAGTATCTGTTATAGAGACCCTGGAATCCGGCGCCGTGACGGGCCTCATCCTTTGCCATTTCGTGTACGGTGTCGTGTACTGCGTCGTAGTTGAGTTCCTTTGCCCTCTTTGCGATGGCAAGCTTGCCCTCGCAGGCTCCGGCCTCAGCCTCGATTCTCTTCTCAAGATTAGTCTTGGTGTCCCAGACAACGTCGCCGAGAAGCTCTGCGAACTTGGAAGCGTGCTCGGCCTCCTCGAAAGCATATCTCTTGAAAGCCTCTGCAATTTCAGGATAACCTTCGCGGTCAGCCTGACGGCTCATTGCCAGATACATGCCGACCTCACAGCACTCACCGTTGAAGTGAGCCTCAAGACCTTCATGAACCTCTTTGTCGCAGTCCTTGGCAACACCGATGACGTGCTCGCAGGCCCAGCTCTTAGGGCCTTCTTCCTTGAGCTCAGCGAATTTGTCAGCCTTTGCATGACATACCGGACATTCTGCAGGAGGGTTCTCACCTTCATATACATATCCGCAGACAAGACATCTGAATTTCTTCTTCATGATCTTTGTATTTTAAAATAATTAAAATTGAGTATTGCAAATTTAACTATTTTAGCTGCAAAAACAATACCTTTGCGCTTTCAGACAACTTGTCAGTTCTGCTCTTTCGGAATGAGGGCGAATGTCAGTTCTCCCTTGCAGCAGAGCTTGCCTCCGACCTCAAGTTTTGCCGAGCAGAAATACAGGGGTCCCTTCTTCTCGTTGAGCTTTGCCGTGATTTCGCATACGTCTCCGGGCCTTACAGGATTCTTGAAACGAACCTTGTCGATTCCCGCATAGAGAGTGAGGTTGCCAGGGATGTCGTCCTTCACCATTATGGCGCAGCTCTGTGCCATGATTTCGCACTGGATTACTCCCGGAACTATAGGGTTGCCGGGAAAATGTCCTCTGGTGAAGAATTCATCTTCCTTGATGGTGTATTTGCAGTGGGCAACACCATTCTCGTCGATCTCGGCCTCGTCGACAAGGAGCATCGGCTCCCTGTGAGGCAGAAACTGTTTAATGTCTTCCTTGTTCATTGTATGCAGGTTTTAGTTGTCTTT
>JALFFZ010000114.1 GCA_022777585.1 Bacteroidales bacterium
GAGAGAGAAACAACGTCAACTTCCCTATCAAACAATATCTCCAGCTCCTCCTTGATAGCGGCTCTTGTCATATAGCTTGGTGTTTCCAGAAGCACGCAAACATCCACATCACTGTCAATTGTCTGCTCCTCTCGGGCATAACTGCCGAAAACACCAATCTTTTGAATACCGTACTTATAAGCATTCTCTTCTTTGAATTTCTTGAGAATCCTGACAACAGACAAAGATGTCAACTCTGTCTTTACCGGCTTTAGTTCAATGACGGGCGAAAGAGACAATGCTTTAAGAACAGCATCCATGGTTGACAGTGATTTAGCCAATCCATTTTCAACCCTGGAAATCTGGCTCTTGCTCAATCCGACCAAAGAAGCAAGCTCGTCCTGAGACATATTTCTTGCCTTCCTCGCCTGTCTGATTGCTGAGCCTAATGTAGTACTGACGGTATTCATCTACATATCTATTTGTTGCAAATATATGCAACATTTTAAATATATGCAACCAATTTATATAATTTGCCTTTCCTCACCATTTACATATCTTTGCATTGTCCGCCGCCGGTCAAATCAGACAGACTGAAATTGGATTCTTCTTCAGCTTTGGCTTAGGCAGCGCCGGAACGCTAGTTCTTCCTGGGATTATAAGAAGCTGTTTAAATTTCAATCGTAGATTTTGTTACAATAGTTTTCATTAAATTCTTGCGGTTTCAAATAATTGTCGTATATTTGCGATGAGAATTTCCGCCACGCCTCTGATTCAAGCGTACCAGGGCGGAACTTTTTTTTATAGATGCTATGCAGTACACCAATCGACCGCTGACCATTCAGGATCAGATTTCACGTCTTCAGAACAACGGACTCATAATAAGCGATGTCGCAAAGGCAGAGTCAGAATTGAAAAATATCAGTTACTTCCGCTTGGCTGATTATCTCCAGCCAATGGAGTCGGATCACGTGAACCACACTTTCAAGCCTGGCAGCAAAATCGAAGATGCTATCAGCATGTATTATTTTGACAAGGAACTGCGCTCTCTGATTTTCAATGCGATTCAGACAGTTGAGGTTGCTCTCCGTTCAAAAATGATACAGATTGCGTCTGTCAATTATGGGTCGCATTGGTATATGGATTCGTCATACTTCACTAAGCAGGATATTTTCTTTGACTGCTTTACGAAGATTGGAACTGAGGTCAAGAGATCGAAGGAGGACTTCATCAAGGAATATTTCAGCAAGTATTCCGTGCCTATTTTTCCGCCGGTATGGAAAACTCTTGAGGTTATATCTTTCGGAACGCTCTCAAAGATATACGAGAACATAAAGGAGAAGGCCGTCAAGAAAGCCATAGCAAATGAATTCCAGTTGCCGACACACGTCATTTTCGAAAGCTGGGTACAATGTACAGCGGTACTGAGGAATCTCTGCTGCCATCACAATCGTGTATGGAACCGCCGTTACGCAGTAAAGCCGCAACTGCCGAAAACTCTTCCGCTTGCCTGGATAACACAGTTTGACCCGATTCCGACCAAAATCTATTGGCAGTTATGCTGTCTCCTCTATATGGAGAATGCCATACATCCGGGAAACGGCTTCAGCCAGTCACTAAAATCTCTCTTTGCCAAATATCCGTCGGTAAATCCGTCTGGAATGGGTTTCCCGACAGGTTGGGATTCAGAACCTCTTTGGAAATAACATTTTGGGCTATCCCAAAGCAGTCTCACTCTCGCGTTAGCCCCTCAACGTTAACAACAAAGCGGTCAAGCCCACTTCTCTCCGCTTACGCTCCGTTCAGTCGGCTTGGTGACAAATTTTTGCATTGTCTGTTTTTGCGGCGTGTATTGCATTTGTTTATCGTTCAATGTCAACGACGCCACCGCCGCCGGAATCAACGCCCTCCGGCGGCTAAAGATCAAGCGCTGCGGTGAGCTCGCCTCAAGGCTCTCCTCGCGCTTGACTATTGGCTATTTGTGCGTTGTCGTTCGTGCAATTCATTCATCCAGATGCATATATGCGAGGCTGATCGTTTATTTCATCCAGGCGTGGAATTACAGCGTGGTCGTTCGGGAGATGCCCGGTCAAGCAGGGCAATTAAAACAACAGATCCCGGCCATATCTCACGACATAGCCGGGAAAAGTTAAATCCTAAATTCTAAGACCTTACGGCATAAAAGCACGTAAGAATTTATAATTAGTTTTCAAGAGAAGCGACGCAAACTGCCACGCGGTTCTCAGCAGGAGTATCGAACAGATTGACATCCGATCCGTAGTACTTAGTCTGAATACGGCTCTCTTCAATACCGAGATTAACGAGGGCAGCCTTTACTACTTCTGCGCGTTTCTCAGAGAGATACAGATTGCGAGCTTTGGTTCCGGTAGCCTTGTCAGCATATCCGGAAACTTCGATAACAACAGGTGCATCAGCAGCCTTAACCTCTTCAGCGAAGTTCTCAATCTTAGCCATTTCGTCAGCTGTGATTGACCACTTGTCAATACTGAAGAATACGTTGCAAGAAGCGCCCTTGAACTGAGGAGCAGGAGCCGGTGCCGGTTCTGGCTGTGGTTCCGGTTTCGGTTCCGGCTTAGGTTCCGGTTTTGGTTCCGGTGCCGGAGCAGGAACTGGAGCAACTACAGGAGCTGGCTTGTGTCCCTTTCCTCCGAAATGGAAGGTAAGACCTGCAACAAGATTGCTCTGCCAGTCTACGTTATTACTGGTCTTGCAATTGTACTTGTTGGAGAGAATGTTGGTATTGACTTCGAGGTTGAAGTAAACAACCTTGGAGAGTCTGATGTCAAGACCGAGACCGAAACGACCTGCAGGGAAGAACTTGCTGTCAGTCCATACATAATCAGGATCAGCGAAACGGTCAAAATTTGCAGCCACCTTGTCATCCTGGTTGAATCCGAAGCAAGCGCCGAAACCTCCGAAGAGATAAGGGTTGAACAGACGGTCAGCACGGAATGTAGAGAAAATGTTGCAAAGATCGAGAACTGCATCGGCGTTAACCTGCATGTAGTTCCACTTGAAGTCAAACGGGCTCTGGTTGAGGTCTCTGTTACCCGCAACATAGGCCTTGCCCTGAAGTCCAGACACTCCAACACGAAGTCCGAAGACAGGGTTGAAGCTGTATCCACCATAAACTGCGAAGGCCGGTGAGAGAAGGTCACCGAAGGAAGTCTCTCCAACGGTGTGTCCGACTCCTCCTTGAACCTGCAACAGCCAATGAGGATTGAACTCATCTTTTTCACGCTTCTGCGCCGATGCATCCGTTACAAACGCAGCAACAGCAAAAGCGGCAATTATTGACAATAACTTTTTCATATTTGACTCTATTGAAAAAAGGGTGGCTGAGGAATGGCATTAAATGTCTTCTCAACCACCCTGTTTATTAGTAGTCTACTACTCGGCTACAGTTCCTACTGGATTAACCTTGATTACAAGAGTCTGATTGAGTGTACCCCAACCATACTTGATGGTAGCAGGGATGTAGATGTTGTATGAGTACTGGATAGGGCTCATTACATTTACATACTTAACAGTGTTTCCATCTGGGATAAGCTCAACGCCTGAAGGCAACTTCTTGTCAGAGAGATCAGTGTAAACCTTGTCGAGATCAAGAGTTACGTACTCATCGATTGGGCCGTAGAAATCCCAATACTGACCTGGATCAACCATCTGGCCAGTGAGGGTTTCCTCACGTCTCTGGTACTGCCAGCATCCGATTCTCTGACCCTCTGTGTAAACCTCACCGTTCATGGCAGGACCTGGCTGCTCGTTGCAAGGAGAGAACACGAAGTATCCCTCAACAATCTCATAGGTAGCAGGAGTGTAAGTAACCTTGCTAACTACTTCGAACTCAACCTCAGAACCTGAAGTAAATGTCTCAGTTCCGAGAGCAGTTGCCCTGCGTCCGCAGTTTTCATACTCATCGAGATAGTGAGTATCCATCTTATTAATCTTAGCACGAACATTAGCATCAGCCTCGTTAGGTGTACGTCCAAGAGCGGAAACTACCTCAGTCATTACCCACTGGCCCTTAGGCTCTTTTCCAAGCGGGAACTGATACCACCTCATCTTCTCCTCATTAACTTCAAGCTGGTAAGAAGCCTCATAATATGTAATACCAGTTGAAATCTTGACAGTCTGAGTTTCAAACGTGTACGTAGCAGGAGTAAGTTCCTTCTGGTAAGCAGGCTGCCACTGAGCGTGATCAGCAGGTGAGCAAACCTTATTCCAGTAGTATTTTGTGAGAACTACGTCAGCGTATTCAGGACCGAATACCAACTCACCACGCCAGTCAGTGAGCATAGCCTTATCCTGGAATGCAACTACATCACCACCGTCGATAGCGTCAGTTACCTCGAGGCCATCAGGGAGAGTAAAGCTGAGAGGACGGATGAAGTTTACAAGGAAGGTATGGAGTACCCACTCGTCACCGCTCTGTGCAGTTACATACCACTGAACCTCAGCTACGAGACCGTTATCGCTGTTGAGAGCTTTCTTAACTTTCTCATTTGACTTGTCGAGCTCAATGTAGTACTCAGAAGTAGGAAGCTGAAGCTCAGCTGCAACAACTGTCTTGCCTGCAGGAGTGATATTTACACCTGAAGTAGAAGTCCAATCAGCGAACTTAGCATCGTTATTGATGTTGTAGAGTCTTGAAATCCTGTATCCGAACTTATCAGTTGCAGGGCAAGGGAGGTTAGTAGCCTCAAGCTTGGTCCAAGGCTGAATTGCGATAGGAGTCTTGAAGTAGCAGTTCTCAGCGACATCTGTCTTGCTTGCAGGAACGTTTACGTTAGCCTGGAGAACCTTGACACCTTCACCCTTCCAGTAGATATCCTTAATCTCGGCAGTAACCTCAGGCTCAGGGAGAGTGAAGTTAACCTCGAACTGGAATGTAATGTGCTCAGGAAGAGCTGAGAGAACTCGCTTGTCAGTGAGTGTGATAGTTGTGACAATCTTAGCGCCAGTGCCAATCTTACCTGCCTGCTCGTGAGTCATGCCCCACTTGATAGCCTTGTCGGTAACAATCATTTCAGGTGCAGGGATAACAGTATTGTCCTCACCATTCTTCTGTACGGTAGTGGTAACTTCCTTAACACCGTAAACAGCCCAGAACTCTTCCTTAGTGATATTGAGAGCTTTATAGAGTGCTTCGAGATCAGCCTCACTGATAGCACGCTCGATCTTAGTATCAGGGCAAGCGAGAACTGCGCTCTGAACCTCATCGCAAATGGTCATATCAGGCTCACGATCACCAGTGATAACGAGCTTGATGAATGCGCGGGTAACGATGTTCTCACCATGCATAAGGTCAACCCTTACGATAGGCATACGGCCTACACGTGCAGTAACATACTCACCTTCAGCATCCTTAACAGTACCGAATATACCCTTCGCAGCATCGAGGCATACAATTTCCTTCTGCTGGTCAACTACAGACTCACCATCAGCAATCTCATAAGGAGTCTGAGCTACAGAGAACTTGTAGGTGAAGCCGAACTTCTCAAGGTCAAGAACCTCATGGTCAGAAACTTTCTCAAGACCGTCTTCAGTATTAACAATGGTGAAGCAGGTAGCAACGAGTGAACCGAGGTCGAAATCCTCATCGTAAGGCATAGCGTAAACATAGCCACCAGCCTTAGCGGCAGAGAATGTCTTGGCATACTCGTGACCGTTGATGAACTCAAACTCTTCTACTGGAATCTCGGTCTCGTCAAGAGCAACAGCTCCCATATAAGCGTCGAGAAGTTCCTTGTCGGAAATAGCGAGAGCTGAAGCAGGAGCTGCAACCTCGTTTACGTGAGCATATTCAGAGTAAACCTCTGGCTTTGTGCCTTCTTTGATTTCGTTCTCAGTAAGGCCCTTCTTGAGGACTGCCTTGAGAGCTACGATGTCAAGATTCTTGTCATCATTATCAGTTACATTGATCTTCTCATTCTTTGCAACCTGGAAGACAACGTAACCGGTCTTCTCATCGTATGAAGGAGTACCAACAACAGATACAGGAGCCTCTGGAGCCTGTGACCTTGTAAATACATAGTCAGCCTTGTCACCAACAAATGAGAAGTCAGCGCAGTCAGCACCAACGTTCCTTGGGTTGAGACGATACTTAGCAGTAGCTGGAGCTGATGCAAAATACTCATACTCATTTGCATACATGCTATCATTCCACCAAGTGGAGTAATCATACTCAATTACCTCATCCTCGTTCTCATCATCAACAGCATTGTAAACAATGGTCTCGAAGAGAATAGCAGGAACACCGTCATAATAGTACTGAGGAACGAAAGCGATGCTGGTAAGTCTTCCCTCGATAACACCGAGAACCTTGTCGATTCTTGCGTTGAGAGCCTTCTCTACATCGTCGATCTTCTTATCGAGTGCCTCCTTAGCCTCAGCTACCTGGCGTGCGATTTCCTTGTTGATTACACCACCGTTCTCGAGAGCAGCAGCGATAGCAGCATCGAACTCCTTGGTGAATGTATCGTGGAAATCAGCGGTGTTGAACTTCTTCTCATCAAGTTCCTCATCCATTTCCATAAGAGCGGCAATCTTTGCCTCAAGAGCACCCTGTACAGCGTATGCACCGAGAGCCTCCTGGAGAGCTGTAACTGTTCCAAGAGCAGCATCAGCAGTTCCCTGAGCCTTGTCAGCAGCGGTCTGTGCATCATCTGCAGCTTTCTGGGCAGCCTTTACAGCCTCATCCAACTTCTTGTCAGCATCCTGAAGGTCGCTAATCTGGCCCTGAATTGTTGAAATGGCCTTCTCAGCGATTTCGAGACGTGCAGAGAGTTTACCGAGTTCGGTATTGAGATCAGCGACAGCCTGCTTGGTGGCAAATGTTGCATCAACATAATCCTTGGTAGCAAGAGTCTTGATTGTAGCCTCAATGCTGCTGATCTTGGTGTTGATGTTGCTGACAGAAGTCTCGAGCGAAGAAATCGCAGCGTTAATCTTCTTGACCTCAGCATTGAACTGATCGGTCAGAGTCTTGATCTGGTTCTCAATGGAAGTCTTCAAAGAAGCATCAGCTGCCTTGTAAGCCTCCTCAAGAGCCTTGATGTCAGCATCGTGCTTTGTCTGCAGGGCACTCAGAGACGACTGGAGCGCCTCTATTGCTGACTGAGCCTTAGACTGGGCATCCTGAAGATCAGCTACGGTCTTGTTCAGGCTTGCCACCTGCTCCTCAACCGTCTTCAGTTTACCAGTCTCGAGCATATCAATGCGATCGTTGATCGCCTCGATATCCTCGTCGTAGTCCGTACACCCTGTGTACGCCAATGTTGCGCCTGCCAAGGCGAACATTGAAACCATTCTAAAGAATTTTTTCATAAAGGATAATGGATTAAAATAAATAAGTTTATTGTATCTCTCCTATTATTATAATGTATAGCGAAAGCGCAGTTTCCCTCGTAAACAGGTCACTTTACACTAAACACAACGACAAATTTATGACAATTTTTCTTCATAAACAAGTTTTCCTGCAAAAAATAAGGACAAAATAAGGGATTGCAACAAGGTTTCATTTGAAACTATATGAAACATTAGCGAAAGTGCGGAATTTCAACACATACCAGCCTCCGGATACGGTCGAGAAAAGAACGGCTTGTTCGGTGTCCTTGTCCGCAGCTTTGAGAGGGTTGCGGGATCTCAGGGTGCAGACTCCTCCGGCTGTCGATGTGACAATCGCATTTGTAACCCTGCCATTGTCCCAACTGCAGTCCAACTCGTAGCCTCCACGGGCGCGAAGGCCCCTGAAACTGCCTGAAGGCCAAGCGGATGGCAATGCCGGGAGGAGGTCAATACAGAAGGCTCCCGCAGAGCCTGTGGAGCTATCCCCAGGCTCCGGTTCAGAAGGGATGTGAGACTGCAGAAGCATTTCGGCCACTCCGGAGCAGCCGCCGAAGTTGCCGTCTATCTGGAAAGGCGGATGGGCGTCGAGGAGATTGGGGTAAGTGCCTCCACCCCAATGCTTTCCGTCATCCACATAACGGAGCAGCATACGGTAGATGCTGTAGGCCTTGTCACCATCATGCAGACGTGACCAGAGATTGATTCGCCAGCCTGTGGACCAGCCAGTGGTCGGGCCGTCGCGGAGTTCGAGGGAACGTCTTGCGGCTGCGGCCCAATCAGGAGTGGTCTCATTTGTAATGTGCCTGCCCGGATAGAGGCCCACCAGATGGGACTGATGTCTGTGGTGAGGGTCTGCATCCTCCCAGTCGTGATACCATTCCTGGAGATTGCCCTTGTAACCTATCTGGTATGGTCTCAGCCGTGCAAGAACCGAATCGGCAGCGGCGGCCATTTCTTTGTCGCCAAGTACCGAAGCAGCGTCACGGGCGTTCTTGATGCATTCCCGGGCAATGGCCAGGTCTGCGGCGGTACCGTAGGCCAGACTGCCATTGAAGCCGTCGGAGGTAATGAAATGATTTTCAGGCGAGGTGGCGGGGCTTGTTATCAGCCAGCCGTCCTTGTCCTCCACAAGTATTTCAATGCAGAAGCGGGCGGCATCCCGGAGAACAGGCCAGGCATAGCTTTCAAGATATTGTCTGTCAAGAGTATAGAGATAATGTTCCCAGAGATGTGTGCTGAGCCAGGCGCCTCCCATCGCCCAGTTGGACCACTCCGGGGATTCGCGTTTCTCCCCCACCGGATTTGTCATTGCCCAGACATCGGAATTATGGGCGCACATCCAGCCTCCGGCATTCCAATATGAGCGTGCCGAGCCCTTCCCGTTTACGGAAAGATTTCCGAGGAAGCTCAGAAGAGGCCAATGCATCTCGCTGAGATTCAGCACTTCGGCAGGCCAATAGTTCTCCTCGGTATTGATGTTCACGGTATAGTTCGAGCGCCACGGGGCCTGGTAATTCTCATTCCACAGCCCCTGGAGGTTCATCGGGATGCCAGGCGTGCGTGATGCGGATATCATAAGATACCTTCCGAACTGGAAGTAGAGTTCCTCAAGACCGGGGTCGTCAGTCCCTGAAGAATATGCCAGAAGGCGGTCATCAGTGGTCAATGTATCCTTGCCAGATGAATCGCCCAAATTCAGGTCAACCCTGTCAAAGAATGATGTAAAGTCCTGAGAATGACGGTGCAGCAACGACTGATAGCTGCGTCTGCAGGCCTTGTCCAGAAGTTCCGAGGACTCCGCGAGGCAATCCCTGCCCTCTTTGGCCGGGTCCTTGTCAAAGCCGTTGAAACTTGTAGACTCACTGATGACCAGCACGGCCTCGGAGGCATTGCGGAGAACTGCAGAAGTATCAGTGTAGCTGACCTGGCCGTCCGTCCTGCAGATTCTCATTCTAACGGCGAAACGGGTTCCCCGCTCCGGGTCGTATGAATAATCCTTGTCGTATGGCGCATAGCCGCTTGCCACCAGGCATTTTCCATCCGCGTATGTCTCATATTGAAGCGGGGTGTCGAAGCCCAGGTCCAGATTCAGGACACCCTTGCGGTCAGCATTGAACTTCATCACCACGACACCGTCAGGATGGGAGACGAAGGTTTCACGGGCGTATCTCACGCCACCTGCATTGTACTCGACCATTGCCACTCCCCTTCTTATGTCCAATGTACGGAGATAGTCCGAGACCACGTCATCATTGTACAGGTCGATTCTGACATTGCCCATCGGCATATATCTGTTGCTGTTCGGGCCCTGCAGCCTCAGGGCAAGGGTGTCGGCAGCCCGGTAATCCTCACGGGAAAGAGCCTCCCTCACTTTTGCCAGGCCCTCTTCGGCTGCCAGTGAATCCTGGAGAGGATCATAGGGTTCTCCCGACCATAATGATATGTCGTTCAAGCTGATACGCTCAGTTTCAACGCCTCCGTACACTATGGCTCCGGTGGTTCCGTTACCCATCACGAAGGCCTCTGTGAAGCGGGTGGCGGGTTCGTCATACCTCAGGATATAATGCCTGGAAGCAGGGGCGGTGCAGGCGGAAAGGGCCAGCAGAAAGACAATGTTTGTCAGCGGAAAGGACTTCATTTTTATCAGAAATGTGGTTTTCCGCAAATATATGAGTTTTTTCCGGGAGGCTTGCTATGTTTTTCGGTTAATTATCAGATGCCCGGCCCGACTACAAGCCGTCATGCCCGGCCCGACCGGGCATCTCCTCGACCTTGATGACCCCGTTGCGGTTCATGGCAATGCGGAAATGACGGTATTCCTCCTGGGAGCGGTGCTTGAGCTGCAGGATAACATTGATGTAATAAATCCTCTGCACCCTGAGCGTGGTGACATTGCCCTCCCCGTCGGCCATGTCCACAGGTACGTCCGGATTGTCCATCTTCTGCATGAAACGGCTGAGGTGGAGACGCATTATTTCGTTGACCCCACGGAGAGGATATTGCCTTCCCGATGACATCGCCCTGCCGTCAAGCACGCAACGCTGCCTGTAAAGCAGGACCTTCTCCTCGAGAATGCCGGATTCCTCGCTGAACGCCGCCCCATCGCTGCGCAGTCTCATCACCTCCGAATCAATCTTGGAGCCGGAAATGAAGTCCACTCCTTCCTTCAGTTCGCCGCATTTGCCATTGCCAATCTTGATCGGGGCTTTCTTGTCATAGTACTTGTTGACAAGGCGGTGGGCGAAGTAGAAACGCATCAGGTCCTTGATTCTGTCCTTCATCATATAGCTGATTACCAGGACAATAAAGAGTGGCAGCGTAATGTTCCCATACCTGACCTGCGTGGCCCAGCCGACCCCTGTCGCGAAAATCATCGCCACGCCTGCGGCAATGCTGTAGTAGAGCTGCTCGACAGCCACGCCGTCCTTCTTCTTGTCCAGGCCGATGTAAAGATCACTCTCGACATACTTCTTCAGCAGGCCGTGACGGTACACCACATCCCGGTTGTTCACCGGGTCCGAGGAGAATGAGGCATAGCCCGACTCTACGGCATAATTCTCCTCCGCCCTAATAATCCCTATCAGGGCATCCCGGCACTCCTGACCGGCATTGACCTTGTGCGAGTCCGCATATTTCAATATCCGGAAGAAATATAGCTGGACAAGGAAGCCAAGATACTCATCCACTGCCAGATAGCGAAGCCGTTCGCCCGGGCTCATGAACTCTGCCTGCCCGCGGAAAGACCGGTACAGGCCCAGGGTTCCGCCCACATTTGTGCAGAGTTCCGCCGCAATTGAGCTGAACTGCAACGGATTGCGCACATACCTGAACTTTGCCGCCTCCCTCTTCAGCGCACTCCTGAAAATGGCGGCAAACATCTTCAGATGGTATTCGTAAAGTTCCCCGCCACCGGCTCCCGAAGCGGCCGCATTGACGGATTCCTTCAGATAAGCATAAGGAAGAGACGTCCCGCAGGACATCTCCTCCATTGAAAATACAGGCGTAATCAGTCTCAGGTTAGATTTTATATCACGGTAAAACTGCTCTTTTCCATAGGTTTCCGAGCTGATACCCATGCTGTTGGGCACAAAAAGCCATACGTTGACGGCGAAGTCATTGATTTCCACATCATTCTCGCCGACATCGAAGCCGAACTTGAACTCAACAGAGAGGCTGTCGTGTTTCTTTGCCTGTATTGTAATCATTTTCAGAACAATAGCGGTGTATATCCGAGCCAGTGGAGCACGGTCTCGCCCCAGACAAGAATGAGGAGCCAGGATATCACCATCATTATAATGCCGAACTTGAAAGTATCAGTCCAGCTGTACTGGTTGGTATTGTAGAGCAATGCCGCCGGCTTGCTGTTGAACGGAAGCACATAGACGTGCTCTATCAGCATTGCCACAGGGAATGCGAGGCTCAGCATCGGGAAGCCGAATTTCTGCTCCACTCCTATTGCGATAGGGACGAATATCAATGTCCTCATTGTCTTGGACTGGAATATCAGGCCGCTGAACATCATCAGGAAGGTGAGCACCACGTACAGCACCCAGAACGGCGTATCAGCAGTGATTCCGAGGCTGTCGAAGCCCACATTGACCAGAGTCTCAGGGAGTTTGGTGGCATCGAGGCCGGCTCCGAGGGTATAGGCTCCGGCGGAGAAGAGCATCAGGTGCCAAGGTATGTCCACATCATTCCACTTCACAACTCCGATTCCCGGCATAAGGGCCACTACGGCGCCGATGAAGGCTACTACCGTGGCGTCAATGCCGTGGAGGCTGTCCGTAGCCCAGAGAAGGAGGACACCTACGAAGATGGCAATGGCCTTGTACTCCTCGACTGTCATCTTCCCCATTGCATCCAGCTCGGACTGGAGCCTCTGCATCCCACCCTCAATCTGGGGCTTCCTCTCCTCCGGCTTCATCGGGAATATTACCTTTGTGCCGATAAACCATCCTATGAGTATCATAATGACGGTGAGCGGGAAACAGGCCACGAACCATTCACTGTACCCTATTCCGGAGCCGTATGCGCCCATAAACAGTGAAATGGCGAGGAGATGCGCCCCTGAACCAGTCAGGAAGCCGGTAGCCCCAACATTGATCTGAAAGAGGTTCTGTAGGACGAGGTTGCGTCCGAAGTTGTTGCGATTGCCGTCCGAGGCCCCGTAAATGGCAGCCACCACCATAAAAATCGGCAAGAGTATGGATGCCTTGGCTGTAGTGGCTGAGATAAATGCTGAAAGGACAATGTTGATGACTATGAAGCTGAAGAAAATACCGCGGGCGCTCTTGCCGAACTTGAGCACAAACCACAATGCGAATCTCTTGGCAACTCTTGTCTTGACCAGCATGCTGGCCAGCACGAAGGAGAGGATGTTGAGCCACATCACGGGATGACCGAGCTGTGCGAATGCGACCTTCTGGGACGTCACTCCGGTCAGGACAATGGCCAGGATGATGACGAGGGAGGTCAGGTAGTTCGGAATGGCCTCCGTCATCCAGAGAATGAGTCCCGAGACGAAGATGGCGAGCATTGAGGTTTCCGCCTGTGTCTGGAGGAAGTCAATGTCAATCACCCAGTTGAAGAGGATGAAGGCCAATATCGCAAGAGGACCCCCGACAATGGCCATCCACCTCTCGAAAGAGGATTTCTGCATCTTCGGGAGCTTCTCGATGCGATAGTTGTTCATATCCAGAGGGTCGAATGCCTCAGGTCTTTCTTTAGTTTCAGTCATAGTGCGGTATGTGGTGAAAAACGGGGCGGGCATTGGACTCCGCCCCGGAATTGAATCGGATTTTATTTCCAGTTCTTGTAAGGATTCTTCATCAGCATTGAGTTGTAGTACTTCTTGTCGCCGGTGACTTCCTCGCCGAGCCAGGACGGACGGGTGAAGGCCTCATTCTCGTCACTGAGCTCAACCTCAGCAACGACAAGGCCATCATTGTCCCCGTAGAACTCGTCAACCTCGAAAGTATGTCCGTCACAGTCAACCAGATACCTTGTCTTGTCAATGACACCCGGCTCGCAGATTTTCAGCAGGTCACGGACATCCTCGACAGGGATTTCCTTCTCCCACTCGAAACGGCTGGCACCGCTGTCATTGCCGATTCCCTTCACGGTAATGTAGCCTTTCTCGCCCTTCACCCTGACCCTTACGGTACGCTCAGGAACGGAGCTGAGATAGCCCTGGGTAATACGTGTGGCCTTCTTTGCGGATTCCTTGAACTCGCCGGCCACGAGGAATTTCTTTTCAATTTCCTGTGCCATAATGCTTTATTCGTTTGCGAGAGGCTTGTCGGACATTCCGATGACTCTCTTGATTGCCTGAAGATAGTTGATATTCTCGACGCCCTCAAGACCGCAGTCGGCGATGGTCTTCTTGATATCCTCGATTTCGGTGGACTCGGAGTTGATGGTAACGACCTTGGCACCGTTGATGAGCACGTTGCCCACCTCGCAGATGGTATTGTTGACCATATAGCCGAAACGCTGCTTGTGCACCCTTACGGCGGCGAGATCAGGATTGGCCTTCACCATTGCGATGAATTCCTCGTAAGTGTAGGTGTCCTTGTCAAGAGCCGGCATTTCCACCATGAATGCAGGGAAGACTTCCTTCTCCAGAACCTCGCGGGAGATAGGGAATTCGCCCTTCATCAGCGGATTCCACTGCTCGAGGCCGTCAACAGTCTGGACGTAGGTCTTGATGTCCATCTTGCCGTTGCGGATCTTGGTGTTGTTGATGTCATTCTTGCGGGAGATGATGTAAATCTCGTCGCTTTCTCTCTCCCATACTTTCTCAGGGACAGGAACGGACAGTCTGGCCATTCTCTTGTGGGCCTCGCAGAAACACTGTCCGAATGAGCGGAATTCGAAGCGAGGTTTTGAAATCTCGCCGATTTTAAGTTCTTCTTTTGCCATTTTT
>JALFFZ010000151.1 GCA_022777585.1 Bacteroidales bacterium
GAGAGGCATGAGAAGCATTGTGACGAAGGCCGGGATTGACTCTGAATAGTCGCCCCAGTCAATATCCTTCACAGGACTCATCATCATCACACCGACAATGAAGAGGACCGGTCCGGTTGCTGCGCCCGGGATGGCAAGGAAGATTGGAGAGAAGAAGAGGGCGACAGCGAAGCAGAGGGCGATTACGAATGAGGTAAGTCCCGTGCGTCCGCCTTCCGATACTCCTGAAGCGCTCTCGATATATGTGGTGGTCGTGCTGGTTCCGAACATCGCGCCTGCCACAGTGGCCACAGAATCGGCCATCAGCACTCTGTTGATACCGTCGACATTGCCTTTCTCATCCACCATGCCTGACTTCACGGATACGCCGACCACCGTTCCGATGGTGTCGAACATATCAATGAAAAGGAATGTGAATACTACGACGAGCATATCCCAGCTGAGGATTCTGCCCCACTCGAACTGGCAGAAAATCTCAGATATTGAAGGAGGTGTGGAAACAATGCCGCCATAATGGGTCACTCCCATAGGGATGCCGATCAATGTGGTGATTATGATGCCGAGAAGCATTCCTCCCCTGATCCTGGTAATGACGAGGACAGAGGTTATGACAAGGCCCGCGAGAGCCAGAATCACAGCCTTGTCACCGAGATTTCCGAGGGTCACGGAGGTAGCCTCGCTGCTGACGATGATACCTGCGGACTTGAGGCCGATGAAGGCGATGTAGAGTCCGATTCCGGCTCCGATCGCGCGCTTTAGGTTCATCGGTATCGCATCCACGATGAGCTTGCGGACATTGGTGACAGTGAGGAGGATGAAGAGAATTCCCTCAAGGAATATGGCGGTGAGGGCCATTTTCCAGGAGAATCCCATTCCGAGACATACAGTATATACGAAGAATGCGTTGAGACCCATTCCCGGAGCAAGTCCGAAAGGTTTCCTGGCATAGAGAGCCATTACCAGTGTGCCGACGATGGCTGCAAGGGCAGTGGCTGTGAATACTGCCGCCGTAGGCATTCCCTGGGATGCCAGGGCGCTGAAAATTCCAGGGTTGACGGCCAGGATGTAGGCCATCGTGAGGAAGGTGGTCAGTCCGGCCAGAATCTCTGTGCGGACGCTGTGCTTCGTGGCGTCAAAGCCGAAAGCTTTTGCAAGAAAAGGAGCCATAGTGCCGTAAATTAAAGTCTTTCAATTAATCAGAACACCCACTTCGCTCCAAGGCAAGGACGGCACCAGAATCCCTTGCCGGTACCGAAATCGTATGAAAGCTCGATTTCTCCTCCGACATTGAGATTGTCGACTCCGAAATGCCTGCCTACATTGTACCAGAGCTGCGGCTCGGTAAGGAATACGATATCGGAAGTCTCTGCCTTGGTCCAGTCACGCTCTCCTTTCACGCTTGGACATACAGTATGCCGCTCCCACCAGAAATCGGCGAAACCGCTGAACCTGAGGCCCTTCAGGCCGAAGAGATCCTGCATTCCCCAGACTGCGGTGAACTGGAGAGGCACCTTGGAATGAGGGCGGCTTCCATCAACCGGCTTGTCATAATGGATGTATTTGTACAATACCTTGACGTTCAATGTATTCCTGAAATCCTTGCCGTGGAAGAACCAGTCGAGGCCGAAAAGGCCGGCGTGATTGATTCCATATCCCTTGTAAACTCCTCCGTTGTATTCAACATGGAGGCTGAGAGGAGAAAGTTTGGTGTTCTGCCAGAAATTGAGGCAGCGGGCAATCTCGAAGTAAGTTCCCCTCGGGGATACTTTCTCATTGTTCACCTTCTCACCGTAGTCATAGTCCACGAAGAAGAATGTGTTGCCCCATTTGTCGCCGTAGAAGCCCTCGAGGGTAGTGGTAACGTGCTTGCGGTCTTTGCCGAAATCATAGAAAACCTGAAGGTTCGTCTGCGCCTTGGCCGAAAAAGCGAAGGCAATGGATGCGGCGAGCGCAGCCAGAATTGTTTTTTTTGACATAATGTATAAGGTTTTAAGGTGTTTTCCCCTCGCGGGTATAGCCTCCGGCATTTACAGCTGAAGGAGGCTGGTAACATCAACGTCTTCAGGCAGAGCCTTTCTTCCGTCAAGTCCGTTAAGTTCAATGATAAAATTGGCATAGACAGTTGCGGGGCTGAAACGTCCGATCAGTTTCAGCGCTGCCGCAGCCGACCCGCCTGTCGCCAGCAGGTCATCGTGAAGGAGGACGACATCCTCGCTTGAAAGCGCATCCTGATGTATCGTCAGAGTGTCGGGACCATACTCCTTCATATAGGTCTCCGAATAGGTTTCAGCAGGAAGTTTCCCGGGTTTGCGTACAGGGATGAAACCCGCTCCGAGCCTGTAGGCCAGGGCGGACCCCAGCATATAGCCCCTTGCCTCAAGGGATACGACCTTGGTAATCCCCTTGTCCCTGTACAATTCATAGATGGTGTCCACGGTGAAACGGAAGGCTTCCGGGTCCTTGAACAAAGTGGTAAGGTCCCAGAACAGGATTCCTTTCTTCGGAAAGTCCGGAACTGTTCTGAGACCCTTTTTCAGCAATTCGAAATCCATCGGCTAGAATGTGAATTTGACAAGCATCTGGATTCTGTGGTTCTCCACGGTATGAAGTCCTTCTGTGGACAGGCCGTGGGCGGTGTATGTCTTGCCGTCGCCATACTGGGCGGCAGTGTAGTTGTACTCAAGGCCGAGGGTGAACTTGCCTGCATTGTAGCATACGGCAGGGATTACCCTCCACATCTGGTTCATGTACTTCGGAGCATTGGCGCTGAAGTAGAAGTCGGAAGGATTGGCAAGCTCGTCGACAGTACCGAGATTCTTGATGTAGCCTCCCATGAGGGTAGCCTGCCACTTCTTACCGTAACTCATTGAAGCCCAGGTAGAAGAAGTCTTGAATGGAGTATATTCGTAATGTCCGTCGTCACATTTCTCGGAAATACCGTAACCACTCATGAGGTTCATGTGCTCTCCGCCATGGCTGAAGATGGTCTTGGCCTTGACCTCGAACATCTTGCTCTTGTACTGGAGATAGACGTATGGGGACATTGTGGTAATCCTGTCGGAAACCTTGATCTGCATATCTTCACCCTCATACTGGATTGTACCGTAGCGTCTTGGCTTGATGCTCAGGAGGTTGGTTCCGATACGGGCGAGGAAGCCATTGTTGCTCTTCAATGTGAGGCCGAGGTAGAACTCAGGCACGCAGGAATACTTGATGTAGTCTGATGTGGCCTTGTCCGGTCCCTGTGACTGGTACTGCATCTGCCAGAGAGCGGCAGCCGAGAGCATCACGTTCTTGCCGAAGGATGCGTCGGCGAGGACCTGAGGGGTACGGCTGAAGGCATTGAAAGGAGCACCTGTCTCAAGGCTGAAGACGTGGGGCTGGTCGGCAGCCATCGGATGCCAGGCCTGTCCAATCTTCATTGCCACGGCAATCGGAGTGCCGTTCTTCATCCTCATGTCATCCCAGCCGAGGGTAACGTAGGCCTGGCGGAGACGGAGCTGGGCGGTACCGTTGATCTTCGTGGAAGATGCGGCAGTGAGTCCCGAATAGAAGTCGGTCTCGATCTTGGCTCCGAACTTTGTGCGGCCGAACTGGTATCCGGTCACGTCAAGTCCGAACCTGGAGGTCAATGACAGGAAACGGAATGAAGAAATGGCATTGAGGTCTTCTCCTGCAGCATTGAAATTATTGTCCTTTGGAGCATAGTAGAAGAGGTCGCCGGTTCCTGCGCTGCTCTCCCTCGTGTCGTATGCGAAGTAATTTCTGATGAATCCGTAGAATTTGATATTGGAAGGTTTCTCGATTTTCTGTCTTGCTTCCTTTGCCGCAGGCTCTGCCGACATCCTGACGGCAGGCATTGCCATCATTGCGGCAAGCGACATCATTATTGCGATTTTTTTCATTGTCTTAAGTGTTAAATTCCTATGAATATGAGGATTGCATAGCTCAGCACGAAACCGATCACGCCGATGATGAGACCCACCTTGGTCATATCCTTGACCTGAATCAGGCCGGTGGAGTGGGCAATGGCGTTAGGCGGCGTACTGATAGGGAACAGCATGGCGAACGATGTGGAGAGGGCTACGCCGATGATGAGGGCGCGGGCTCCGCCGACAGGGTCGAGGAGTTCTCCCATTCCCACTCCCACTGCGCAGAGAATCGGCACGAGAAGGTTGGCCGCTGCGGAGTTCGCGATGAAGTTCGAAAGCAGGTATGCGATGAATCCGGAGAGGAGAAGCACCACGAGAGGTGAGAACGATGCGAACGGAATGGACTCCACGAGATTCTCGGCGAGACCGGTCTTGTTCAATGCGATACCGAGTGCGAATCCTCCGGCAACCATCCAGAGCACGCTCCAGTCGATTTCACGGAGATCCTCCTTGGTGATGACGCCGGTGGCGCAGAATACGCCGACAGGAATCATCGCGACCACATTGGCATTGATGCCGGTCACCTTGTCAAGCACCCAGAGAAGGATGGTGACGGCGAAAGTGACCCATACGACATATGTCTTGGTATCAGGCTTCTTCGTGTTCTCTATCTTGAGCTCGATCTTATCCGTGGTGAAGGGGAAAATCTTCATCAGAACCACCCAGGCGATGAGGAGGATGACAATGACGAAAGGAACCATCACCATCATCCACTCGCCGAAGCCGACGCCCTGATGCATCGTCTCATTGAGATAACCGAGGGCAATGGCGTTAGGAGGGGTTCCGATAGGGGTTCCGATACCTCCGACATTGGCGGCAATCGGGATGGCGAGAGCAAGTCCTGCCATGCCTTTCTCTTCCTTCGGCAATGTCCTGAGGACAGGGGCCAGGAAGGTGAGCATCATTGCGGCGGTGGCCGTATTGCTCATGAACATGGAGAAGAGCGCAATCACGCAGAGGAATCCGAGAAGGACGAACTTAGGCTTGGTTCCGAAAGGCTTCAGGAGCACCTTGGCCAGCTGCACATCCAGTCCGACCTTGGTGGCTGCTATCGCAAGGATGAAGCCTCCCAGGAAAAGCATGATGGTAGGATCGGCAAATGCCGCGAGCAGAGCCTTGTAGCTCACCAGTGTTCCGAGGTTGGCGGTATCCCCCGCCGTTCTCATGAAGAGAGGGCTGCTGTCGGATATGGTGAACAGAAGGAGCACGATGATTGTAACGGAAGTGGCCCAGGTAGGCAAAACCTCGAACATCCACATCAATGCGGCGAGGGCAAAGATAGCCACTGTTCTCTGTTCAATGATGGAAAGGATTGGTGTGCCGTTCTCGGCGACTCCGAAGAAGGAACGTGGCACAAACCAGAAGAAAAGGAAGACTGCAATAGCGAAAAGCAGCATTACCAGCTTCTTGACCGGAAGGCCGAGCGCAGGTTTTACGGTTTCAGTTGCCATTACGAATAATGTAATATTATTGATTAATTTTTATTGTTACGTTTCAACAAAGTGCAAATGTAAACAATTAATGCTACAATCCAAACCTATGAACGAAAAAGAAAGCGGGCGGAAAGATGAAACCTCCCGTCCGCCGGTATTGAACTGTGGTGTCAACGGTATCAGATCACGCCCTGTGCGAGCATGGCCTCGGCCACCTTCATGAAGCCGGCGATGTTGGCGCCCTTCACGTAGTTGATGTAGCCGTCAGGCTGGGTTCCGTACTTCACGCAGGCAGCGTGGATGGAATCCATGATGCCATGGAGTTTCTCGTCCACCTCTTTCGCTGTCCAGCTGATATGCATTGCGTTCTGAGTCATCTCGAGACCTGATGTGGCAACTCCGCCGGCGTTAACGGCCTTTCCAGGGGCGAACATTATGCCAGCCTTCTGGAATGCCTCGATAGCGCCTGGCTGGCAACCCATGTTGGACACCTCAAGACAGCACCATGTACCGTTGGCGATGAGCTCCTGAGCGTCCTCGGCAGCCATCTCGTTCTGGAATGCGCAGGTCATTGCAATGTCGCACTTGACTGTCCAGGCCTTCTTTCCAGGAATGAACTGGGCGTCAGGGAACTTCTCGGCGAACGGAGCAACGACGTCATTGTTGGAAGCCCTGAGTTCGAGCATGTAGTCGAGTTTCTCCCTGGTCATTCCGTTAGGGTTATAGATGCATCCGTCAGGACCGGAGATTGCAACCACCTTTGCACCGAGCTCGGTAGCCTTTACGCAGACACCCCAGGAAACATTGCCGAAACCGGAAACTGCGATTGTCTTGCCCTTGACATCAAGATTTGCATCGTGATGATGGAGCATGTGCTCAAGGAAGTAAACAGCACCGAAGCCGGTAGCCTCAGGACGGATGAGAGAACCGCCGAAAGGAAGTCCCTTTCCGGTGAGTACGCCGTTGTGCTCGCGGGTGAGCTTCTTGTACATTCCCTCGAGATAGCCGATTTCACGGCCGCCTACGCCGATGTCACCTGCAGGAACGTCCATATCCGGACCGATGTTTCTCCAGAGCTCAAGCATGAAGGCCTGGCAGAAACGCATGATTTCCGCGTCGGACTTGCCCTTTGGGTTGAAGTCGGAGCCACCCTTTCCGCCACCCATAGGCAGGGTTGTGAGGGCATTCTTGAATATCTGCTCAAATCCGAGGAATTTGAGGATGGACGGATTCACCGAAGGGTGGAAGCGGAGACCGCCCTTGTATGGACCGATGGCGTTGTTGAACTGGACCCTGTAGCCGGTATTGGTCTGAATCTCACCGTTGTCGTCAACCCATGTGACGCGGAATGTGAGAATTCTGTCCGGCTCCACGAGCCTCTCAATAATCTTGGCGTCTTCAAACTCCGGATGCTGGTTATACACATCCTCAATAGACTCAAGCACTTCACGTACGGCCTGGAGATATTCCTTCTCCGCAGCGTACTTGGCCTGAAGTTTGGCCATGATTTCTTCTGTTCTCATTTCTTTTGATTATCTGTTTTAATGTTGGTTGTGTTCTATTCCTCCTGCCTCACTTCCCAGGTAGAGCCGCTGCGGAGGAGTTCGTCCACCGAGTTCAACTTCGCCCTGGACTTGACTTCCTCTACCTGACGGCTCACTTCCGCATCGTAATTCGGAGCCGCCACATCCCTTATGACGCCGAGAGCCACAGGGAAATCAGGATATTTCATCTCGGCAATCATTGTCTGGAGTCCGAGATTGTCCACTGAAGGGTCGTGTGTGAGAATGTCGTCCTCAGTGTAGCCATCCTGCCCGATAGTCACCACCTTCAGCTTCATGTTCTCAAGCACTATTCCCTTGTCCCGGTTCCTGCCGAATATCATCTTCTCTCCTCTCTTGAGGAAAAGAAGCCTGTCAGCCTTGTTCTCCCTGTCGGAAATTTCGGCGTGCGAGCCGTTGTTGAAGATTACGCAGTTGACGAGGAATTCCATCACAGATGTGCCGGAATGTCTGGATGCCTCAAGCATAATCTCCTGATTGAGAGCAAGTTCCGTATCCATACTCCGGGCGAAGAAGGTTCCCTTGGCACCGAGCACAAGGCTTCCCGGGTTGAATGGAGCCTCAACAGTGCCGTAAGGTGATGTCTTGGTGATGGCTCCGAGCCTGGACGTCGGAGAATACTGTCCCTTAGTCATTCCGTAAATCTGGTTGTTGAACAGCATTATATTGATATCGACATTCCTTCTTATGGCGTGGATGAAATGATTTCCGCCAATTGCGAGGGCGTCACCGTCACCGCTTGCCTGCCATACGCAGAGTTCAGGATTTGCAACCTTGATTCCGGTGGCAATGGCCGTGGCCCGGCCGTGAATACTGTGGAAACCGTAAGTGTTCATATAGTAAGGGAGGCGTGAGGAGCATCCGATTCCGGATACCACAACAACCTTCTCCTTGCCTATTCCCTTCTCCTCACATACCGTAGGAAGCACTTTCTGGAGAGATGCGAGCACGGAATAGTCACCGCAGCCCGGGCACCATCTAACTTCCTGATCACTCTTGAAATCCTTGAATGTATATTTTTCCATCACGTCAGGCATTTTCATTGATACAATCCACAATATCCTTCACGAGGAAGGTCTGGCCCTGAATCCTGTTGCACTGGAGATATTCGTGTCCAGGCAGCATTGAGCGGAGATAGGAGGCGAACTGGCCGGAATTGAGCTCGCAGACAATGATTCTGCGGAATCTCCTGAAGACTTCCTCCGTATTGGCCGGGAGAGGGCAGATGAAGTCGAAATGAGCGAAGCTGACCTTCCGCCCTTCATTCCTGAGTTCCTCGAATGCGCTGAGAATGTGGCCGTAAGTTCCACCCCATCCGACAATGAGAATGCCACCGGACTCCTCGCCCTCGACCTTGAGCTCCGGAATCATTGAAGCGACAGCAGCTACCTTCGCAGCCCTCTCTCTGACCATAAGTTCATGATTGTCAGGGTCATTGGAAAGTACTCCGGCGTGGTTTTTCTCAAGTCCCCCGACACGGTGCTCAAAGCCGGACATGCCGGGCACAGCCCATTTTCTGGAGAATGTCTCAGCGTCACGCTCAAAAGGCTTGTATGCGTCACAGCCGGAAGGAACATAGTTCGGATGAATTTCAGGATAATCCGACATTGAAGGGATTCTCCAAGGTTCGGAGCCATTGCCGAGGAAACCCTCTGAAAGCATCAGCACAGGAACCATCCTCTCAAGGGCAATCTTGGCTGCCATGAATGCGGTGTCAAAACAATGTGCAGGAGAATGCGCCGCAATCACGACCATCGGGCTTTCACCGTTTCGTCCGTAAAGAGCCTCATTGAGATCAGCCTGCTCTGTCTTGGTCGGCATACCCGTGCAAGGTCCCGCTCTCTGGACGTCAATGACAACGAGCGGAAGTTCTGTCATCACCGCGAGTCCGAGAGCCTCCGACTTAAGGGAGAGTCCAGGGCCTGAGGTCGTGGTGACAGCAAGATTTCCGGCAAATGCGGCACCGACGGCACAGCAGATTCCCGCAATTTCGTCCTCAGTCTGCATTGTCTTGACATTCAGATTCTTATGAATTGCAAGTTCCTCCAGAATCGAGGTCGCGGGGGTAATAGGATAGGAGCCGCAGAACAAAGGCAGACCGGCCTTTTCCGCAGCGGCGATGAGTCCCCAGGCTGCCGCCTGATTTCCCGTAATGTTCCTGTATGTCCCGGCATCGAGCCTGGCAGGGGCCACACGGTAGGTATCCGCTACGGCCTGAATATTTGCAGCATAATTGTACCCGTCAAAGACAACTTTGCGGTTAGGCGCAATCATCTCGGGATGCTTCCTGCTGAATTTCTTTTCTATGTAATCGTAGATGTACTCCAGCGGACGGCTGTAGATGAAACAGGCCATTCCGAGCGTGAACATGTTCTTACACTTGTGCAGGGCCACATTGTCCAGACCGCTGTCCTTGAGGCTTTCCTCAGTAAGTTTGGTGATTGGGGCGCAGATAATGTTCCTGTCCTCAATGTGAAGTTCCTCGAACGGATTGCCGGAAAAGCCGGCCTTGTTCATTCCCACCTCGTCAAAGGCATCCGCGTTCACAAGAACCGTGGCATTCCGCTTGAGCCATTTGGCATTGGCCTTCAATGCCGCCGGATTCATTGCGACAAGCATATCGCAGAAATCGCCAGGCGTGTTCACCTTGTGGCTTCCGATATGGACCTGGAATCCGGATACTCCGGCCACTGTTCCTTTCGGTGCCCTGATCTCCGCAGGATAATCAGGGAATGTTGCCAAACCGTTACCATACACAGCAGACATATTGGCGAACAATGTTCCCGTCAGCTGCATTCCGTCGCCGGAATCCCCGGCAAACCTGATCACTACATCGCTGGTATCGATGACCTTATGTTCCATTCCTTAATGATTGAAGGAGTTATTTATGAAATTGGTCGCAAATCTAATATAAAAAACGTTAAAAGCCTAATGATTTTTAAGAAATAATAAATCGGTGCGACTTTGCCCAGTCACACCGATTTGTATTTTTATACGTTAATGATACTGTTATTCAGCCATTTGCGCCTTAGCCTGGAGCTCCTGGGAGAGAGTCTCGAGAGTCCTACCGTCAGGTATGTTGAGAGCCTTTCTCGCAGCCGGGGTAAGGTCTGTGCTCTGAGCCTTGTCAATGTAAAGGAGGGATGACTCCTCGAAAACATAGATGTAGCCGCCTTCCTTGGCAAGTTTGTTCACTGCCTCAATGGCTTTCTGCTGAATCGGTGCCATGAGCTGTGACTGCTGCTGCTGAAGCTCCTGCTGAATGGACTGGTCAAACTCCTGAATCCTGTTTGATATGTCGGCAAGTTCCTTCTGCTTGCTCTCCTTGATTGCGGCAGTCCAGGTAGCCTGGTTCTGCTGGAATTTCTGAGCCTTGGTCTGATACTCCTCGACCATTGTCTGATAGGTCTCCTGAGCCTCCTTCTGGGATGCCTCCATCTGAGCCCTTGCTGCATCTGCCTCCGGCATGAGCATCACGAGTTCGTTGAAATTGACGTGAGCGAACTTGAGGTTCTGCGCTGAAGCGGAAAGTGCGAGAACGGCCGCAGCCATAATCAAAATAATCTTTTTCATATTCTTTGTGTTTTAATATTTCAATGATAATCTTAGAATTGCTGTCCGATAATGAAGTGGAACTGGCCCTTGCCGTTCTCCTTGTCATCAAATCCATAACCCCAGTCTATACCGAGAAGTCCGATCATAGGAAGATATACCCTGACTCCGACACCGGCAGACCTCTTGATCTGGAAAGGATTGAACTTGCGTATGTCTGACCAGCAGTTACCGCCTTCGAGGAAGAGGAGGGCGTAGATCGTGGACTGCGGCTGCAGCACTACCGGATAACGGAGTTCCACCGTGAACTTGTCATATACATTTCCAGCGTATGCATAGCCGTCGGAGCTGTACGCTGTAGGGAGATACGGTGTGAGAGAGTAGTTTTCATATCCCCTGAGGGCAATGACCTCCTGTCCATAGTTATTGTAGCCCGACATTCCGTCTCCTCCGACAAGGAAGCCCTCGAACGGAGAATAGCCCCAGCGGCGGTTGTAGTATCCGAGGTATCCGAACTGTGCCCTGGTCATGAGCACGAGGTCGCCCACGAGTTTGGTGTAGAGGGATGCCTTGAATGACCATTTATGGTACTCAATCCATCTGTACCTGTCATTGGAAGTCCACTTGTCATAGTTAATATCCTTGTAGCTCGAAACGCGGGTAGGATTGCCGTCCGCATCCAGAGTGCCCTTGTCCTTGCGCCTGAGGAGCGAATAAGGCGGAGTCAGCTGGAGGGAGAGGGAGATGTCCGAACCCTGGCGAGGATAAATCTGCTGGTCGGTGGATGTCCTCGAGAGACTCAGTGTATAGCTCAGGTTATGCGAGACTCCGGTGTCGAAGATGAAGTAGTTGGAGTACCAGTTGTTGAGCCTGTAGGTCTGCCAGCTGAGCTGGTTGTAGAGGACGAAGTAGTTGTCCGGCCACTTGAGCCTGTTTCCGAGACCCATGGAAAATCCGTAAACCTCGAACTGCCTGTCATTATTGAAGACATTCCATGCGAGGTAAGAGTTGGTCTGACGGCTGTAATATCCTGATATGCTTAGGGATGTAGGCTTCTTGCCGAAGAGCCACGGCTCCACGAAGCTCGCTGACAACGCAGTGTAATACGTACCGCTGGTCTGGAACCTGAATGAAAGGTTCTGGGCGTCTCCGAGAGGCACCGGACGCCAGGCTCCCTTGTCGAAGAAGCGGTGCGTGGAGAAGTTGTTGAAACTTACACCGACAGTGGCGACGAATGTCTTTCCGCCCCATCCTCCCGAGAGCTCAAGCTGGCTGGAAGGCTTCTCGGTCACATTATAGACAATGTCCACCGTATTGTTCATCTGGTCCGGAATGATGCTGTATCCTGTAGCCGGGTCAGTAATGGCCTCCGGATCGAACTGGCCGAGGGATGCGATTTCCCTGATCGACCTCTCGAAATCGCTCTGGCTGAAGAGATAGCCCGGGCGGGTGAATATCTGACGGCGGACGACCTTCTCGTTGGTGAGGTCATTGCCGTTGATGATGATGTTGTTCAATGTAGCCTGCTTGCCCTCGACGATGCGCATCTCGACATCCACCGAGTCACCAGCCACATTCATCTCGACAGGCTGCACATTGAAGAAGAGATATCCGTTGTCCCTGTAGAGCTTGGATACATCCATCTCACCCTGCTTTCCGCCTCCGGTGAGCCTTTCCTGCATGGTGACGACGTCATACACGTCACCCTTGCCGATCTGGAGAATTGAATTGAGGGCTTCTGAAGTATAGACGGAGTTTCCTGTCCAGGTAATATCCCTGAAATAGTATTTCTTGCCCTCGTCGAACTTGAAGTCAATGCCGAGCCTCTTGCCGGGAACCACATAGTAGATGGAGTCGCTGACAAGGCGCGCATCCCTGTAACCTGCCTCATTGAAAGCGCTGATGAGGGACTTCTTGTCATTAGGGTACTCCTTCTCATTGTATTTCTTGCTGCTGAAGAAGTTGTAGAACTTGGCCGACTTGGTCTTCTTCATGGACTTGGCGAGCTTGAAGTCGCTCACATCCGTATTGCCGATGAAATTGATGGTCTTGATTCTGACCCTCTCGCCGCGGTCAACTGCAAAATTGACCCGGATGGCGTTCTTTACGACTGTATCCTTCTTCACCTGAGGCTCCACCGTCACATTCAGGAAACCTTTTTCCTTGTAATATCTCTTGATGATATCGACGGAAGTCTTGGACACGTAATCCGAGAATGCGCTTCCCCTCCTGAAGTTGAGCCTTTCGAGGAGATCCTTCTTCTCACCGCTCTTGACACCGGTGAAATTCCAGACCGAAACCCTCGGCCTCTCCTGAATGTCAATGCGGAAGAAGGCTGTATCCTTGGACGGGGCAATGGAATCCACATAGACCGCCACATCCTGGAAATAACGCTGCAGCCAGAGTCTGTTGACAACGGCAGAGATGTCCTCACCGGGCACGGTTACGGTCATTCCCTTGCGGAGACCCGCCTGATTGATAATCTGCTGCTCCGCGAAAGCCCTGTTTCCGGATACTTTGACATCGCCGACAACGTATGTCTTCGGCTGGTTGTAATCTATTTCGACTGAGCCTTTCGCCTGCTGGGCCAACGCCGCCGACTCGACCAGAGCCATCAGGAAAATGCTGACTATGAGAATTCGTTTCATCATTTTTCGGTAAAAACGTACAAATATAGTCTATTTATTTCACTTTTCCATATCTGCGGTCACGGGATGCAAATTCTGAAAGGGCCGCAAAGAAATCTTCCTTGCCGAAATCCGGCCACATCTTGTCCACAAATACGAACTCGGAATAGGCGCCCTGCCACAGCAGATAATTGCTCAGGCGCTGCTCCCCCGACGTCCTGATGATGAGGTCAGGGTCAGGAATTCCGTCAGTCACAAGATATCTTGAGAAAAGGGCAGGATCGTTCATAGCCTCGATCTCAGCCGCCCCGTCCGGCCTTGACAGATATTCCAACGCCATTTTCCTGGCTGCCTGGAAGATGTCCCAGCGGCCGCTGTAACTGAGGAAGATGATGAGGTCAATGGTGGTATTGTCCCTGGTGGTCTCCTCCAATGACCTGATCGCATCGAGCAGAACAGGATTGAGCCTGGCCCTGTTGCCGAGAACCCTGAAACGGACTCCGTTTCTCATCAGTTCCTCCACCTCGTCGGAAATGGCCTGAAACATCAGTTTCATCAGATAATCCACTTCCTCCTGTGGCCTGTTCCAATTCTCCTCCGAGAATGCGTATAGCGAAAGATACTTCACACCGGCCTCAGCCGCAGCCTGAAGACTGGCCCGAACGCTTCCGATTCCTTTCTTGTGCCCGAAGACTCTTTCCTGGCCTCTTTCGCGGGCCCATCGGCCGTTTCCGTCCATGATAATGGAGACGTGCACGGGTATCTTGGTGTTGTTGTCCATTGATTATTTCTCACCGTTGTTTCTGATATCCTCGCCCCAGAACAATTTGCTGACGAGGGCCTTCACGAAGCTGGATCGGGAAAGCCGAATGCGCTTTAGCGAAAATTGTGCCATTGAAACCCGGAGCGCGGCGGAGGCTGGCAGGGACATTGTCCTGTTGTCCATTGTGCAGATTACGGAAGAGTCTCTCGACTTCACGCTGATGTCAATCACGGCGGTCTCAGGGACCACGAGAGGCCTGACATTGAGATTATGTGGGGAAATCGGCTCGATAATGAGGACACGGGATGCCGGGGAACATATAGGCCCGCCTGCGCTCAGAGAATAGGCAGTGGAACCGGAACTTGTCGCAACTATCAGTCCGTCAGCCCAATATGTAGGAAGTTCATCTCCATCCACCGTGACATTGATGCCGAGGACCGAGGCTCCGTTCCTGTGCACTGTCACCTCATTCAGGGCGTATGGCCAGAAATCCTCGGAGGTCCCGGGGCCGTCGGTGATCTGTGCGGAGAGCATTGTCCTGTCCTCTATGCTGTAATTCCCGGTCAGAAGGGCATCAGCCACCTCCTCGGGCTTGTTCTCTGACAGAAAACCCAGTCTGCCCATATTCACTCCCAGAATCGGCACTCCGGAATCGGCCACTCTCTTGGATGCGGAAAGGAATGTACCGTCTCCACCTACGCTGAGGACAGCATCAGTTCCCGGAAGCAGGTCCTGCCTCGTCCGGATATCGTAAAGGGTGCACCCTGCATCCTCCAACGCCCTCCGCATTGACCTGAGCCTGTCATTGTCCTTCAGCCCGTCGTTCTTTATGTAAACCCCGAAAGTCATCCGATATAATTTTCAACTATTTCGATACAGAAGTGGTATAATTTTCAAAAATAGCACTTTCTTTACAATTATTACACAATAATATTTATTTTTGTGTCCGAAATGGAATAATTAATTATGACAAGATTAAGCGTCAACATCAACAAGTTCGCCACCCTCCGCAATGCGAGGGGCGGGAATATGCCGGACGTGGAGAAGGCGGCCCTTGACTGCGTGAAATTCGGAGCCGAGGGCATTACAGTGCACCCGCGCCCGGACGAGAGACATATCAGATATTCTGACGTGAGGGCCATCAGGCCTCTCCTTGACGTGGAAATGAACATTGAAGGCAACCCGATTCCAAAATTCATCGACATAGTGAACGAAGTGGTTCCGAATCAGGTCACCCTGGTGCCGGACGCCCCTGATGCCATCACTTCCAACGCCGGATGGGACACATTGAGAAACAGGAACTTCCTCACCGAGGTATGCTCCGAGTTCCACAGGAAAGGCATACGCACATCCATTTTCATCAACCCGGATCCGGTAATGGCAAGGGGTGCGGCCGAATGCGGGGCCGACCGCGTGGAACTTTACACGGCAGCATACGCGGAAGAGTACCGTGAGGGAAGGGAGAAGGCCATAGCCCCTTATCTCAGGGCTGCCGAGGCGGCAAGAGAGTGCGGTCTGGGACTGAACGCCGGTCACGACCTCAATCTGGAGAATCTCGAATATTTCATCAGGACCATACCTTGGACGGACGAGGTTTCCATTGGCCACGCCATAATCTGCGACGCCATTTATATGGGGCTGGAAAAAACTATTGAGGCTTATCTGTCAAAGATTAAAATATTTTAGTAACTTTGCGTTTTGTGGCAGGGAACTTGACCGGCCTCCATACCGATAATTATTAAAAACAAATAAAATGAAGAACACACCATTAATTCTCAGCGCCATAGCTCTGGTTGCTGTGACAGTACTCGGAATCATCACATTCACAGGCAGAAAAGCATCTGACAATGGTGCGGCGGGAACAGAAGAAGGAGCATCAGCCGCCTCAAAAGGTGACATCGTGTATTTCAACCTTGACCTCGTAATCAACGGCTACGATATGGCCAATGACCTCAGGTCTGTTGTAGAGACCAAGGCTCAGAACATCTCTGACGAAATCAACAGAAGGGGCAACAAGCTCCAGAATGACGTGAACGCATTCCAGGAGAAGATCAACAAGGGCCTCATCACCCGTTCAGTAGCAGAGGTTCAGGGACAGAAACTTGAGGAGCAGAGGAATGCATTCAATGAGTATGCGAATCAGAAGAATCAGGAAATAGCTGAGGAGCAGCAGGTTATGATGAACAATATCGGCGACGCCATCAAGAAGTTCCTCGACAAGTACGCTGCTGACAAGGGTTACGCCATGATTCTCGCAACCCAGGGAGACATCCTTCCTGCACCGGTTGCAGCCGGCGACAGCCGCCTTGACATCACTGAAGATATCATTGCAGGACTCAACAGCGAGTACGTCGCCACCAAGTCCAAGAAATCAGAATAATACAAGACGTGAGGATAGCTATCCTGTCGTGCTTTTACCCCTTCAGGGGAGGAATTGCCCAGTTCAATGCCAATCTGTATTTGGAACTGGGCAAATCTTCTATTGTAAAGGCATTCAATTTCAGCCGCCAGTATCCGGACATCCTCTTCCCGGGGAAAACGCAGTACGTGACGCCGGAGGACGAGGCGGTTCCGGTGGAAAGCGAAGCCGTGCTGGATACGGCAAACCCGCTGACATGGATATCCACAGCCCGTAAAATCAGGGAATGGAAACCGGATATCCTGATCATGAGATACTGGATGTCCTGGTTCGCCCCCTCGCTTGGCTATGTGGCAAGACACGTCGGGGAGAATTGCAAGGTAGTGGCAATCCTCGACAATGTGGTCCCACACGAGCCGCGTTTCTTCGACACCCCGTTCACAAAGTATTTCCTCAAGGGTTGTGACGGCTTCGTGACAATGTGCGATGCCGTATCCTCTGACCTTCTGCGCCTCAGTCCGCATGCCCGCCACATTGTGAGGAATCATCCCCTCTATTCGCATTTCGGGGAGAAGCTCCCGAGACTTGCCGCAGAGGAAAAGCTCGGGCTGGAACACGGCAGGAAGAATATTCTGTTTTTCGGTCTGATAAGGCATTACAAGGGCCTGGACATACTTCTCGAGGCATTTTCAGGACTCGGAGAAGATTATCAGCTCATCATTGCGGGAGAGCCGTACGGCTCATTCGAGCCTTATCAGAAAATCATTGACAGAATCCCCGGCAGGGAGAGAATTCATCTTTTCCCGAATTATATAAAGGATTCGGAGGTCAAGGATTATTTCTCGGCCGCTGACCTTACAGTTCTGCCATACCGCTCAGCTACCCAGAGCGGCATAAGTTCGGTATCCTATCATTTCGAGGTGCCGATGATTGTGACCGCGGTCGGCGGGCTGAAGGAGACAATCGGGGACACTGGCACGGGGATTGTTGCCGCAGACGTCTCGGCAGAATGCATCCGGGAGGAGATTGAGAATTATTTCAGCAATCCTGCCATAGGAGAAAGCTGCAAAAGCCATATCCGCGAAGAGAAGAAGAGGCTGTCCTGGGAGAATTTCAGCCGGGACCTTCTGAGTTTCGCAGAAGAATTGTGATTGGTTCGCTACAAATTTTTCAGACAATGCTGTTCAGACAGATAATATGCACGGCCCTATGTGCCGTCAGCCTGTTTTCCTTCAGTATCGGGGGAAGCGCACAGGGCTACACCCAGACTCCGGTGACAGTTTCAAAGGACAAGGTCAGAGGCAGTGACGGGAAGATCTACTATTCCCATACTGTTCAGGATCGTCAGACATTGTTCTCAATATCAAAGGCTTACGGGGTAGGCATTGACGAGATATGCGCCGCCAATCCGGATATGAAGCTGAAAGAGGAGGGCACGAAGAAGGGGGCGATTATATTCATTCCGGTAAAGGAGAATGCTCCGGCTGCGGGAAATGAGAACCCGGCAGGGAGCAATGTGGCCGTAAAGCCGACCGAGGATGAAGAAACAGCAAGACCGGCCGCCGACAAGACGGGGGTCGCAACGTCCACAGTACCGGCTGTCAAGGAAAAGAAGCCTACACAGCAGGATTACACCGTGCACACGGTCAAGTGGTTCGAGGACATAGAGGACATCGCGGACGAGTATTCGGTGTCGGTGGAGGACATTATGAAGTTCAACGGCCTGAAGACCAAGAAGTTGAAGAAGCGTCAGAAGATTCGCATTCCTTCCGGTCCGGTAAGCGGCCCGGCTGAGGACATTGCCGTGGAGAAGCCGGAGGAAACAAAGGTTCCGGAAACTGACCGGAAGCCGGAAGGAAATGAGAATGAGGACAATGTCACTTTCAACCGGAAGAGCAAGGTCAATGCTTTGCTGATGTTGCCTCTCGGAGCCTCCGCAAAGCCGAACGAGAACAGTATGGACTTCTACAGCGGAGCCCTTATCGCGATAGAGAATCTGAAGAAGGAAGGCATTGACATTGACCTGAGTGTCTATGACGTGGCCTCCGGCCTGCCGATCACGGAAGAGAGGCTCGCATCCAGCGATTTCACAATCGGGCCGGTAGGCAGGGACCAGGTGGGAAAAGTTCTCGAAATGGCTCCGGAGAGTACAGGTGTAATCTCCCCTCTCGACCCGAGGACAGCTGATCTTGTAGGCGGGCACTCCAATATGATCCAGGCTCCGGCATCCACTGCGGAGCAGTACAGGGACCTTCTGAAATGGATTGAGGAGGAGAGAAGAAGCGGAGACAAAGTGTTTGTGCTCAGCGAGAAAGGTGTCGCACCGAGTTCCGGGATGACATTGATGAACGGTTTGCTCCAGGAGTCGGGCCTGAATTACAGCCAATATTCCTATGCAATTCTCCAAGGCAGGGAGGCTGTCAATTCTCTTGGAGGTCTAATGACCAGGACGGGTGTAAACCGCATTGTCATCAATTCGGAAAGCGAGGCTTTCGTCAATGATGCCGTAAGGAATCTGGCGACATTGATCTTCAGGAAGTTCGACATTGTACTCTACAGCCCGTCCAAGATTCGCTCATTCGATACAATTGACACTGAAAACCTTCATTCTCTCAAGACCAGGGTTTCTTCCACTTACTTTGTGGACTACAACAGCAGGGACGTATCGGATTTTCTCCTGAAATACAGGGCGCTTTACCGTACAGAACCGACGCAGTTCGCATTCCACGGATATGACCTGACATACTATTTCATGAAGCATAAGTCATACTACGGAAAGAACTGGATGAATTGCCTCGACAGTGACATATCCACAAATCTTCTCCAGACGGATTTCAGATTCGTAAGGAATGCTGACGGAGGATTCACCAACAGCGGAATCAGGCGATTCGTATATGCGCCTGACTATTCTATCGTTCGTGTGAGATAGGGGAAATCTGCTTCGATAATAATGCCTCGGCATTTGCAACGGCTTCGGGAGTAATCTCGGAGCCGCTGAGCATTCTGGCGATTTCATTGACCCTGTCGCCTCCTGAAATGCGCCTGATCTCTGTTCCGGCCTTGTCTCCTGAAAATTTCTTGGTGACAATGTAGTGAGCGTCGCCCTTGGCTGCGACCTGCGGCAGATGGGTAATGGCAAATACCTGCATATAGGCTCCCATCGAGCAGATCATTGAGCCCATCTTGTCTGCAGCACTGCCTGAAACACCCGTGTCGATTTCGTCGAAAATCATTGCCGGCATATTGGTATATCGCGCCATCATTGCCTTGAGTGACAGCATTATACGTGAAAGCTCACCTCCGGACGCGCATTTTGCTACATCGACAGGAGAGGTGCCGGTCGAGGAGAACACGAAAAGAATGGAATCCTTCCCTTCAGGTCCCGGCGCGGCATCCCCGAGGACGACATCGAAGACTGACCTTTCAAGATCCAGAGAGCGGATCAGCGTGCAGACTGACCCGGCAAAGCCCTTCACAGCGGCTCTGCGTGCAATGGAAAGGGACTCGGCGGCATTGTCATAAGTCTTTTCCGCCAGAATGATTTCCTTCTCAATGCCTGCAATTTTCTCCTCAAGCCCGGACGTGTCCGCCAATGAGGAGGCAAGTCCGTCGCGGACTGCGATAAGTTCCGTTATTGTAAGGCAATTATGCTTCTTCAGCAGGCCGTAGAGAAGGGAAAGCCTGTCCTCTACCTGAGCAAGCCTGTCCTCGGACACCTCAGTAGCCTCCTCTTTTGTCTCAATGTCGTCAAGAATGTCATCCAGTTCAAGCCTGGAGGACTCAATCCGCCCGGAAAGTTCCTTCAGTTCAGGGATATAGACTGAAAGTTTGTCCAGAATCCTGCAGGCTTCCTTCAAACGGGAATCCAACGGCATTGATTCGGTCTCATCCCTGCCGAAAAGGGATTCTATCAGGCAGAGAGAGGACTTTATTTCCTCAGCATTGGCAAGCCTTTTCTGCTCAGCCTCAAGGTCCTCGATTTCACCCTCCGACAATGATGCGGACATGAGCTGGTCGAGAAGGGCCTGATTGTAGTCCTGCTCGGAACTGAGGGAGGCCAGCCTGGATTTCATTGTCTCCAGCTCGCGTTTCATGCCGGCAAGAGCTGTCCATGCAGATCGGCAGGTCTCAAGTAGGGCCTTGTCGCCGGCGTAATGGTCCAGCATTGACATCTGGAACTGCTTGTCACGCAGCATCATCGTCTCGTGCTGGGAATGTATGTCAATGAGGCCGGACGAAAGTTCAGAAAGGAGTTTGACCGGGGCCGGGCAGTCATTGACAAATGTCCTCGACCGGCCGTTGCGAGACAATACACGTCTGATAATCAGCACTCCTTCTCCTGTTTCCGGAGACAGGCCGGACTCGACCCCGTTTTCCTCAAGCAGCGCGGCCATACGACCGCTTTCATCCTTCACGCTGAACTCGGCCTCCACCACGCAACTGTCCCCCGCCGGTCCGATTGCAGAGAGATCCGCCTTGGAACCGAGGGCGAGCGAGAGGGCCCCCAGAATTATGGACTTTCCGGCGCCGGTCTGTCCGGTTATAATGATGAGACCCGCCGGGAATTCAATATCCAGCGAGTCTATCAGTACATAATTCCTTATGCTCAGCGAACGAAGCATATCTATTCAGCTTTTTCATCCTCTTCCCCATCGTGGCGGGCTGTCCTGTAGGAAAGTTCACCTGCCTGGAACTCTTCTATGGCAACAAGCACAGGTTTCGGCTGCCTTTCATAGAATTTTGAAATCTCGATCTGCTCACGGTTCTCGAACACTTCGTCCATAGAGTCGCGGTCGTTCTTGAAATCTTCAAGCTTCTTGTTAAGTTCCTTCTTCTCCGCCAGGGCAATCTGGTTGGCCCTCTTGGCGAGAATCACTACGGTCTCGTAGATATTTCCGGTCGGTGCAGCGAGATATTTTATATCCCTTGTCACCGTGTTCTGCGGTACATTTTTCTTGTCCATACTATAGAAAATACATTTTATACATTTTCATATACTGCGGTAATGTCGCCGCGGTTTCATTTTTTTTCAGACTTGGCTCCCGCCTTGCGCTCCTTCTCAAACTCCTTCTCCTTCATATTGAGTTCCTCCTCGGAGCCTACATATTTCCCGAGTGCCTTCTGTGCCCTGGCATACAGCACCTTGAGTTCCTTCGTATATGGTGATACAGGGATTTCGCCAATGAAGTTGAGGTAGTCGTCAATGAATGTCATATATCTTTCCTTCTGCTTCGAGGCAACGCTCAACTGGGCATATTTATACGATGACTTTGCAATATAATACAGGATTTCCTCCCTGTAAACATTTTCGGAATTTTCCTTGAGGATATTTCTGAAGGCTACTCTGGAAGCCTTGTAATCCTCCATCTTGTAGTATAGACGGGCGGACTCATAGGCTTTGTGGTCAAGGCGCTCCTTGAGGTCGGCCAGCATTGACTTGCATTCCTCCTCGTGAGGATTGGCAGCGCCATAGTCCTTCTGATATTCGTAAATGGCGGCAATCGCAACCCTCGTCGGGTTCTGGTCGAGCTCATAGCGGTATGTGGACTTGTAAAGGCAGTCAAGGCGCAGGAAGCGGGCATCCTCCGCAAACGGGCTGCGGGGGTATGTGGACACGAACTTGGTGAAATTGGCCTCCGCAGTAATGAAGTCCTTGTACCTGTAGTTGCTCAAACCCCAATAATACTGGACGGTGTCATCCTTGCTTGTTCCCTCGGTGAGCACTGACATTGACTCGAACAATGCGGCGGCCTTCTGGTATTTTCCCTGATTGAAATAATCGAAAGCGGCAGCGTATTTGGCATCCACGTCGTTGCTGGAAAGCAATGTGTCATACTGGGAACGGCATGATGCTGCAGCCACAAGGGCGGCCACGCACCAGAGGAGTTTTCTTGAAAAATTCATTTGCTTCAATATCTTCACGTTGAATATCATTTGCTTGTATGTGCGTTCAGGAACCTCTCGACATCCAAAGCGGCCCTGCAGCCGGATGCCGCAGCCGTCACTGCCTGCCTGTAGTCAGGATCCTGTACGTCACCGGCCGCAAAGACACCCTCGACATTGGTCCTGGATGTCTTGCCCTCGGTGATGATATATCCGTTTTCGTCAGTATTGACCCATTCGCGGAAGAGGTCGGAATTCGGATGGTGTCCAATCCCGAGGAAAAAGCCGTCGACCTTGATATCAAAAACCTTACCATCTTTCCGGAGAATGCGGACTCCGGTCACACCGGACTCGTCGCCGAGGACTTCCTGGGTATTGCAATTCCAGAGAACTTCGATGTTAGATGTGGCAGCGACGCGCTCCTGCATCGCCTTGGATGCCCTGAAGACATCCCTGCGTACTATCATATAGACTTTGGAGCAGAGGTTTGCCAGATAGGTGGCCTCCTCGCAGGCAGTGTCCCCGCCTCCGACCACTGCAACGACTTTCTTCCTGTAGAAAAATCCGTCGCAGGTGGCGCAGGCCGATACGCCCAGCCCCTTGAATTTCTGCTCAGACGGAAGTCCAAGATATTTGGCAACAGCTCCTGTAGCAATGATGACGGTCTCCGCCTTGATGATATTCCCCTTTTCATCCTCCAAAGTGAAAGGCCTCTCCGAAAGGTCAACCCTGGCGATCCTTCCTGAACGGATATCAGCGCCGAAACGGGCCGCCTGCCCCTTCATTGACGCCATAAGCATATTGGCATCGATTCCATTCTCGAAACCTGGATAGTTCTCGATTTCAGTGGTGGTGGTAAGCTGTCCGCCCGGTTCCATCCCCTCATAAAGTACGGGGCTGATTCCGGCACGGCCTGCATATATTGCTGAAGTGTATCCGGCAGGGCCTGAGCCGATGATAAGACATCTTGTATGCTGTTCCATAATCAAAATCGTTTTTTAACTTACAAATATAGTGAAGTAATTTGAAATAATTGCCTGATTGAGGTTTGAAAATATGGTAGTGGATTCTTCCATAAAAATTTAAAATTCATATAAATCGTACCACCTGACCGCTGAACCGCAGGTTTAATTTGCCGATGTTGTATATCTTGCGGAGCAGAAACCGATAAAACTGGCAACAATGAAACTGAAGGAAATGAATCTGGAAGACCGGCCGCGGGAGAGGCTGGTGGCGAAGGGGCCGGGAGCCCTGGGGAATGCGGAACTGACTGCAATATTGCTCAGGACCGGAGGAGGCGGAATGAACGTGCTGGAGACGGCTCAGGCCTTGCTGGCATCTGCGGGCAGTCTTTCGGGGCTTTCTGCAATGTCGCTTGAGAAAATGATGGAGACCAAGGGAATAGGGGTAGACAAGGCGGTGACAATAAGCGCCGCCTTTGAGCTCGGCAGGAGATTTGCCGCGGAAAAGGCGCAGTCTCCTGTTCAAATCACATCTGCGGGGCAAATCTATGGAATAATGCATCCTCTGCTGAAGGGTCTGGACCACGAAGAATGCTGGGTATTCTACCTCAACAGGGCAAACCGGATCATCTTCAAGGAAAGGCTGACCACGGGAGGACAGTCAAGCACGGTTATGGATTCGGGAATAGTTATCCGCAAGGCATTGGAAAAGAAGGCATTGGGCCTTATACTCTGCCACAACCATCCCTCCGGCAGTCCGATACCGGGGACTGCAGACGCAAAGCAGACAGAATCATTGAAGAAGGGTGCGGAAACGTTCGGAATATCCCTGCTGGACCACGTAATCATAGGCGACAACTGCTATTACAGCTTCGCCGACGAGGAGATTTCGTGGGTGTAATTCCTCTCAGACTCTTTCGCAAATCAATGTGGCAGAGGTGCAGGAGAGGACTTTGACATTGACATAATCCCCTGCCTTACAGTCGGAAAGACCTTTCTCCGGGACAGCGGACGGGAAGACGCACATCTTGTTGTTGGATGCTCGGCCGCAGCTGTCCTTGGGGTCACGTTTGGACGGACCCTCCACCAGAACCTTGAATGTCTTGCCCACATCACGCCTGTTGCTCTCAAGGCTGAGTTCGTTCTGTAAAGAGATGATTTCATTCAGACGGCGGGTCTTCTCCTCCGCAGGAATGTCGTCCGGATATTTCAGTGCTGCGAGGGTGCCCGGCCTTTCGGAGTACTGGAACATATAGGCATAGTCATAGCCTACAGCCCTCATTACCGAGAGCGTGTCCTCATGGTCGCTGAGGGTCTCCCCGCAGAAACCGGCGATAATGTCGGTGGTGATGGCGCAGTCCGGCATGACCTCCCTGATTTTCGCAACACGGCCGAGATACCATTCCCTGGTATATCTGCGACGCATCTTTTCCAGCATCGCATCACTTCCGGACTGGACAGGGAGATGGATATGGCGGCAGATATTGTCGTGCTCCGACATTGTGACAATAACCTTGTCGCTGATATCCTTCGGGTGCGAAGTCGAGAACCTCACCCGGAGATCCGGACTGATGGCTGCCACCGAGGCAAGCAGGTCGGCGAAATCCACATCCCCGTCATTGCCCTTCCAGAGGTAGGAGTCCACATTCTGGCCAAGCAGAGTCACTTCCCTGTAACCCTTCGAGAACAGGTCACAGGCCTCCCTGACAATGGTTCTCGGGTCACGGCTGCGCTCGGCGCCCCTGGTATAGGGAACCACGCAGTAGGAGCATACATTGTTGCAGCCCCTCATTATGGAAATGAAGGCCGATACCCCGTTCTTGTCAATGCGTACAGGTTCAATGTCGGCGTATGTCTCCTCACGGGAAAGTTCCACATTGATCTGGGGAAAACCCGGACGGACAGCGGCGAGCATTGACGGAAGCGACCTGTAAGTATCAGGACCGGCCACGAAATCCACACGTCCGCTCTCCAGGAGCTTGTCCTTCAGCCTCTCTGCCATACAGCCCACAATGCCGGTAACAACTCCCTCACGGAGACGCTTCTGCCCGTAGAACTGGTCAATGCGGCCCCAGATGCGCTGCTCGGCATTGTCCCTGACGGAGCAGGTGTTCGCCATCAGCACATCGGCTTCTTCCATATTCTCTGTACGCTCATACCCGGCTTTCGCAAGGATTGAGAAAATGACCTCGGTGTCATTGACATTCATCTGGCAGCCGTAGGTCTCGATATATACTTTCCTGTGTGACATCTGTTCTTGGTTTTTCAGGTGCAAAGATATGACATTCTACCAAATTTATCTATATTTGTAAAACAAGTTCCATCTTCGGGACGCCCCGATTTGCGCCCTGAGCGAAGAAGTGGAGCGATTTTTGATTAATGAGGAAACATTTTGCAATACTGCTCGCCGCAATGTTGATTGCATGCGGCTGCGGAAAGTTCAATGACATACGCATAACCTCCGCAAAACTGGTCTCTCTGACCCCTTCAGGTCTCAGGGCCGTCGATGCCGTTATGGAGGTCGGGGTGGACAATCCGGCCATGACATTCACGGTAGCATACGCCAGAGGCACTGTGTATTATGCCGGAAAGCCTTTGATGGACTATTCAGCCCAGCCGGTGACAGTGAAGCGCCGCTCGTCGGAAGTGTACGAGGTCAATGCCAGAGGAACCCTGGCCGGCGGAGTTTCCGTGCTGAGTATTCTGGGGATGGCCGGGAACATTGACATAGACCGCATTACAGTGGACATTTCCGCCACATTGAAGGCAGGCGGAAGAAAGAAGGACATATCGATGGAAAATGTCCCCGTTGCGAGAATCAAGGAAGCAGTGGAGCAGTTGCAGGGAAGAAGATAACAGGCATCCGCAGGGTAAAGATTAATGAAAATGAAAAGAACTGTTCATAGCATCATCGCCGCCATTGCGGCATTCACGGCAGTATTGTTCTCCGGCCAGAGGGCTGGAGCACAGGAAATGAAGGACTCCCTGGTCTATCATCAGGCAGCGGCATTGGACTCCACCCTCCTCGGCCGTTCGGTATTCAACATCATCTCCTCCGGCAAGTCAGGCGAGGGCGAGGTGAAAATCCACCAGTCGCAGGCCATTTCCACGGCAATGCAGAGCCATATCAGCGGCAACCGGGACAGGAAACTCCCCGGATTCCGCGTAAGAATCTTCTTTGACAACAGCCAGAACGCGAGAAGCATGTCAGAGACCACCGTGAAGCGTTTCTCATCGTCGCACCCGGGAGTTCCGGTCTATAGAACATACCAGAATCCGTTCTTCAAAGTTGTTGTCGGGGACTACCGCACGAGGTCCGAGGCAATGGAGTTCCTCCAGAAAATCAAGGGCGAATATCCGGGGGCATTCGTGGTTAAGGAAAACATTTCCTTCCCGGCAGCGGACAGGAAGCACACATACGATGTAGATACAGTAAAAGTACAGATCAGCCAGGCCCCATTCCAGAATTGACAGTAAGAAATCCGAGACTATGCTGAAACAGGAACTATCTCAAAAACAAGTCCAGAGACTCTCCCCTCTCCAGATTCAGACCATCAAGCTCATCGAGCTGCCGGTCCAGGAGCTGGAGCAGCGTATCCGCAAGGAACTGGAGGAGAATCCCGTGCTTGACGACAGCGCACCTGCCGAGAAAGAGGATGGTGACGACGAGCAGCAGCCACAGGAGATTTCCCTATCCGAACTCAAGGATGATGACTCGATTCCTGACTACAAGTTGAGGGTCAACAACTACGGCAAGGATGAAAGGCCGCAGTACAATACCTTCTCCGTCAAGGAAAGCTTCACCCAGAGCCTTATGGAGCAGCTGGGATTCAGGAATCTGAGCGAGCACGAGCACAATGTCGCAGCCTTCATTATCGGAAGCCTCGACGATGACGGCTATCTCCGCAGGGACATTGAGAGCCTTGTGGATGACCTCGCCTTCAGGATGAACATAACCACGGATGAGGAGGAGGTGGAAAGAATGCTCCACATAATTCAGGAGTTCGAGCCTACCGGAGTCGGCGCGAGAGACCTCCGGGAATGCCTTCTTATTCAGCTCAAGGCACTGAAGCAGAGCGAGGATGTGGTCAATGCCGAGAAGATATTGACCGACTGGTTCCACGAGTTCTCCAACAAACATTTCCAGAAGATAATGCTGAAGCTCGGCCTTTCGGAAAAGGAGATGAAGGCGGCGATGGCCAGGATTGTGAAGCTTAACCCGTCCCCGGGCGGCCAGATTGACGATTCTTACAACGACCAGGCACAGCAGATTGTCCCGGACTTCATACTCGACATGGAAAACGGAGAACTCAAACTCTCGATGCCGAGGTTCTCCATTCCGGAGATCCGTGTCAACCGCAAATATGCAGAACTCCTGATGGATGCCGCCAACTCATCCGAGAGGCAGAAAAAGGAGGCGGCCACTTTCGTGAAGCAGAAGCTGGATTCGGCAAAATGGTTCGTGGAAGCCTTGAAACAGAGGCACAATACATTGCTCAGCACAATGCAGGCCATTGTCGATTACCAGCACGATTATTTCATGAGCGGGGACGAGGCTAACCTGAGGCCAATGGTGCTGAAAGACATTGCCGCAATCACCGGATTCGACATCTCAACCATCTCCAGGGTTGTGAACAGCAAGTATATCGAGACACATTTCGGTATTTTCCCATTGAAATATTTCTTCTCGGAGGGTCTTGAGAACAAGGACGGAGAGGAAGTATCCACAAGGGAACTCAAGAAGGTCCTGCAGGAATGCGTGGAGAACGAGGACAAGCACAAGCCGCTTACCGACGACCAGCTCGTGAGCCTGATGAACGAGAAGGGATACAAGGTGGCAAGGCGGACAATCGCGAAGTACAGGGACCAGCTGGGCATACCGAAGGCGAGGATGAGAAAGGAACTTTGATGTCTGGAAAGGCATATCAAGGCCCTGCCGGCATATTTAACCAAAACCGCAATACACTAAAAATGGAACAGTACATTCTAGCCCTGGATCAGGGTACAAGTTCATCCCGCGCCATCGTTTTCGACAGGCAGGGAAAGATACGGGCTTCTGCCCAGAAGGAATTCCCGCAGCATTTCCCGAAGCCGGGCTGGGTGGAGCACGACCCGAAGGATATATGGTCTTCAGAGGCTTCAGTCATAGCCGAGGCAATCACGTCAATGGGAATCAACGGCCTCAACATTGCCGGAATCGGAATCACCAACCAGAGGGAGACCACGATTGTATGGGACGCTGAGACGGGAGAGCCTGTCCACAATGCCATCGTATGGCAGGACCGCAGGACTTCAGATTACTGCGACTCCTTGAAAGCAAATGGATTGACTGACACAATCCGGGAAAAGACCGGTCTCATCATTGACGCATATTTCAGCGCCACCAAAATCAAGTGGATTCTGGACAATGTCGCAGGAGCAAGGGATAGGGCAGAAGCCGGAAAACTGCGATTCGGCACTGTGGACACCTGGCTCATCTGGAACCTTACAAGGGGCGGATGCCACGTCACTGATGTCAGCAACGCATCCAGGACAATGCTTTTCAACATTCACAGCCTCACCTGGGACAAGGAGCTTCTCGAACTCTTCGGGATTCCTGAGTCAATGATGCCGGAAGTAAGGTCATCCAGCGAAATCTACGGATACACCAAGACCACAATCTTCGCACACCCTGTGCCGATTGCGGGCATTGCAGGAGACCAGCAGGCAGCCCTCTTCGGACAGATGTGCACCACTCCGGGCTCAGTGAAGAATACCTACGGGACCGGCTGCTTCCTCCTTATGAACAGCGGAACCAGGCCAATCCTCTCCAGGAACAATCTCCTCACCACAGTCGCCTGGAAAATCGGAGACGAGGTCAACTACGCCCTTGAGGGCAGTATTTTCGTAGCCGGGTCAGTGGTGCAGTGGCTCAGGGACGGCCTCGGAATCATACGTTCCTCCTCCGAAATAGAGGCATTGGCGATGACGGTTCCTGACAATGGCGGAGTATATTTCGTGCCTGCCCTGACCGGTCTGGGAGCCCCTTACTGGGACCAGTACGCCAAAGGCTGCATCTACGGAATCACCAGGGGAACTACTGCCGCCCACATTGCCAGAGCTGCACTTGAAGGAATTGCATTCCAGACAATGGACATTGTCGGCGCGATGGAGAAGGATGCCGGAGTAAGGCTGACTGAGCTCAAGGTGGACGGCGGCGCATCCAGGAACAATCTCCTCATGCAGTTCCAGTCCGACATTCTCGGCGCCAAGGTTATCCGCCCGGCAGTGACCGAAACCACGGCGATGGGAGCCTGCTATCTCGCCGGCCTTGCAACCGGGTTCTGGAGCAGCCTCGACGAGATCCGCAGACAGTGGTCATCGGATGCTGTATTCAACCCTCTCGCCCCTGCAGGCAAGACAATGAAACTCAAGGACGGATGGAAAGACGCCGTAAGCCGCGCCCTCTCGGGAGAATAGCTCCGGACATCAACAATTCTAATTTAAAGCACGATGGAAATCTCATTATTCGACAAATGCATTTTCGAGTTCCTGGGAACAATGGTGATGATTCTGCTTGGTGACGGTGTATGCGCCGCCTGCACCCTTGAAAAATCCAAGGCAAAAGGAGCGGGATGGATAGTAATCACAATGGCCTGGGGCTTTGCCGTGATGTGCGGAGTCTTCATTGCAGGCCCGTATTCAGGTGCACATCTCAATCCTGCAGTGAGTCTCGGACTCGCCATCGCGGGCAAGTTCGCCTGGGCGGAGCTTCTGCCTTACGCCGTGGCACAGATGCTCGGAGGATTCTGCGGGGCATTGCTGGTATATGTATTCTATCAGGACCATTTCAAGGCCACTACGGACAATCCGGACGGACTTCTCGGCCTGTTCTGCACAATGCCGGCCATTGAGCACAAGAGTGTCAATCTCCTCAGCGAGTTCATCGCCACCTGCGTGCTTGTATTCATCATTCTGGCTCTCGGGACTCAGGGCAATGCCGCCAGCGTCTCCGGCGCTGCAGTCTCCACAGGAAGCCTCGGTGCCTTCCCTGTAACCGGGCTGATCATGGCTCTGGGCATGTCCCTTGGCGGAACCACCGGCTATGCAATGAACCCTGCAAGGGATTTGGGGCCAAGAATTGTCCACAGCCTCCTCCCTCTGAAAGGAAAGAGAGACAGCGGATGGGGCTACAGCTGGGTACCGGTCGCAGGGCCTCTCGCCGGAGCCGCCATTGCGGCAGGGCTGTTCCTCATCATTTACTGATAGCCTATGCAATGGCTTTCCGTCATACTCTACACCCTCTTTGTCCTGATTGTCCTCGGGACGGTGATCGTCATCATCTTCGATGACGGGGACTCGTCCAAGAAGATAGCCTGGATTCTGGTCATCACGATTCTGCCGGTTGTCGGACTCCTGCTCTACTTCATGGTGGGAATCAATGTCAGGCAGTCCTGGTATTTCACCATAAAGCACAGGCGGTTCATCAGAGTCTTCGGGGAAAGGGCGGACAGAAGGGTACGTGAGCTGCTTTTCGGGCATCGCAAGGATGACCTTGTCCGGGATGAATACAAGTCCTTGGCAAAGCTTCTGGCCACCGACGGCTCGACCTGCGTGACAGACGGCAATGATGTGGAAATCATCACATCGGGGCACCGGAAGTTCGAGCTTCTGATGGAGGATCTGAGGAATGCGAAGGACCACATCCACATGGAATATTTCTATTTCCGTCAGGACAAGGGAAGCCAGCAGATCAAGGAAATGCTGATGCAGAAGGCCCGTGAGGGGGTCAAGGTGAGGTTCATACACGAGAATATCGCCAATATCGCCATCCGCCCGAAGTATTACAATGAGATGAAGAAGGCGGGTGTCCAGGTGGAAAAGTTCACGAAGTCGCACTGGCCGCTGATGAATCTGTTCACCCAGCTCAATTACCGCGACCACAGGAAAATCGTTGTCATCGACGGCAAAATCGGCTACACCGGCGGAATGAACATAAGCGACGATTATTTCATCAGATGGAGGGACACGCATCTGAGGATTACCGGCAATGCCGTAGCCGGTCTCCAGTACAGCTTCCTCAACACCTGGATTACGGCCGACGGGGAGATTGACCCGGACTTCGGCAAGTATTTCCCCATGTGCGGGGAACCGCAGGAAGCGAATGTTCAGGGAAATGCGGAAAGCGAACCGGGCAGGACGGAGAAGAATGTCCTTATGCAGATTGTCCCGGACGACCCGGAATCAGCCTGGCCTATCATCCATATGGGAGCCGTATGGGCCGTCCAGCACGCCAGGAAGTACATCTACATCCAGACTCCTTATTTTGTGCCTCCGGAGCCGATGCTGCAGGCCCTGCAGTCGGCAGCACTCAGCGGAGTGGATGTCAGGGTAATGGTACCCAAGAAGGCCGACCTCTTCTTCATGGGCCCGGCCAACAGGTCCTATTTCTCGGAATGCCTCAGAGCCGGAGTCAGAATCTTCGAGAGAGAGGGCAGATTCATCCACTCCAAGACATTCGTAAGTGACGATTACCTGAGCGAAATCGGCTCAGCCAACATGGATTTCCGCAGCTTCAACCTTGACTACGAGCTGAATGCATACATCTACGATGAGGAAACTGCCCGCATCAACAAGAAAATCTTCGAGAAGGATATGGAATCATCCGCAGAGGTAACTCTCGAGGAATGGCTCAGCCGCCCTTGGTACAGGAAACTTGTCCAGAGAATCATACGTCTCTTCGCCGCTTTGCTGTAAGGCGCAAAAAAGGCGCAAATATGTTCAAAATGTAGTATTATTTGTTATATTTGTGCCTGTACAAAACCAAAAACCATGCAAAGCCTTGACAAAAGCCGTCTTATAGACGTCGACGAAGTCGTGGCTACGAAATTCAAGGGCAGGAAGGTGCCCCGGATCCTGATCGCCTTCATCAAGAAATACATACGTCAGGATTATATGAACTCCATCATTGCAAGGAGCGGTGACGGTGTGGAGTTTTGTGGCCAGGTTCTTAAAGAATTCAACATTGACATTGAAATCAGCGGACTGGAGAATATTCCGGCTGACGGAAGTCTCTATACATTCGCATCCAACCATCCTCTCGGGGGAATTGACGGTCTGGCATTGGCCTCCATCATCGGGGAGAACTTCGGCGATGTCAAGATGCTGGTCAATGATTTCCTGATGTTCATAAAGCCTATTGCCCCGATGTGCACTCCCATCAACAAGATGGGCGGCCAGGGCAGGAATCTGCCGAAACTCATTGACGAGGCCTTCCGCTCTGACAAGCAGATGCTGGTGTTCCCTGCTGGAAAGTGCTCAAGGAAGATTGAAGGGAAGATTCAGGACGTTCCCTGGTCCAAGTCGTTCATAACCAAGAGCGTGGAGACCGGGAGGGCCATTGTGCCGGTACATTTCACCGGCCGGAACTCCAGAATGTTCTACTGGGTCGCGAACATTTGCAAGAAATTGAAAATCAAGACCAATATTGCAATGTTCATGCTCCCTTCGGAAATGTTCCGGGCCAGAAATTCACATTTCAGGATAATCTTCGGAAAGCCGATACCTTACGATACTTTCAATTCCTCTAGGACAGCTACTGAATGGGCTGCGGAAATAAGACAGCATGTCTACAATCTGTAACAATGGAACAAATAATCGACCCCGTAAGCGTGGACCTTATCAAGGCTGAGCTTACACCTGAAAAGAAACTGTGCGACACCAACAAGGGTGGAAACGAAATATATGTCATTGACGCATTTGACTCTCCCAACACTCTCAGGGAGGTAGGAAGGCTCCGTGAAATTGCCTACAGAGATGCTGGAGGATGCTCCGGGCTGTCAATGGACATTGACGAATTCGACACGATGGAGAATCCATACAAGCAGATTATAATATGGAGTCCCGAGACAGAGTCCATCATCGGCGGTTACCGGTATATTCTCGGCCCGGATGTGAAATTCAAGCCGGACGGGCAGCCTTATCTGGCGACCGCGCACCAGTTTCATTTCTCCGAGAAATTCATCAGGGAATATCTCCCATATACCATCGAGCTCGGGCGTTCATTCGTAGTTCCGGATTATCAGAGCTCCAGGGCAGGAGCAAGGTCAATATTCGCCCTGGACAATCTCTGGGACGGAATCGGCGCGGTAATGATGCAGCACCCGAAGATAATGTACTTCTTCGGAAAGATGACCATGTACACGACATACGACAAGTCCTGCCGGGCCCTGATCCTGCATTTCCTCTGGAAGCATTTCGGGGACAAGGAGGAACTCATCCGCCCTCACCGGGAAGAGGTATATGATGTGGACCCTCGTCTGCTTGACCTGATTCTCAAGGACGAGGAGTATAAGCCCGACTATAGAAACCTGAAAGAGGCAATCCGCCGGCTCGGCAGCACCATCCCTCCTCTTATCAATGCATATATGAACAGCTCACCTACAATGAAGATGTTCGGCACCGCAACCAACGATGAGCTGGAGAATGTGGAGGATTCCGGAATTCTGATTTCCTTTGACGAGATGTATGCAGACAAACGCGACCGCCATAAGGCTCCGTATATCCGGCACATTTTCTCCAAGATGAAGAAACGGTTCCCTGATCTGAAAGAAGAAATCATCGAGAAGATCAGTCTCAGGCAGGACAGGCTTAGAGAAAGAAACAGGAAGAGATAAATCAAAACGAGGCTGACCCAAAAGGTCAGCTTCTGTTTTTTGGGGAGGGTAAAGTTCCGTAAGGTGATGTTGGAAAAACTAAATCCCTCCCACTCCTGCGGAGCGGGTCCCTCTTCACAAGGCCACGGGCGGCCATGGTTTTCCTTATGTTACCCTCCTGAACCCCTACATCGTAACCTAAAAATATGGCTATTCTTTTGATAATCAAAGGAATAGCCATTGCTAATGTCGAAAAGTTTTTTTATATTTGAAGTGCGAATAAAAACATAAACATCTTTACGACATGACAAAGGTACTATATAAATCGTACACTCAAAACGATTCCTTGCTTTTTCCTCCATGCATTGGTGACTTCATCCCGGAAAATCATCCAGTCCGCACCGTAAATGCAATCCTTGACAACTTCGACATCAGCGAAATCGAATCCACCTACAAAGGAGGCGGCACAACGAGCTATCACCCTCGTATGCTGCTCAAGATAGTCGTGTATGCCTACCTGACAAACATCTATTCAGGCCGCCG
>JALFFZ010000027.1 GCA_022777585.1 Bacteroidales bacterium
TCACGAGATATTCGTCTGCAACTGGACTCACAAGTAATTGACAAACTTTTCAAAGAACCGGTTTTATTTACTGCCAGGGCCGCTTAAGACCTGGAAAAATTAACGAAATATTGAAATAAAATAAGAATATCCTCCGAATAAATATTGCATTTCCAAAAAATCATTATATTTGCGATGATAATCACATAAGACAGTAAAACAAGACATAGCAATAGAACATTTGCACGAACATATTGCAGCATCTTCAATAAGGCAACACAAACAACACTATAACCAACGATTGGTTAACCCACTTAACCAGTTAATTATCAACTTAAAACCACAGTTATGTTGAAGAGCACAAAAACACTCGGCATTCTGCTGTGCATTGCTGCATTCTACGGAGGAGCCACCTTCTCCAATATCCATGCAGCAGAGAATTCAATCTCCGCACAGCAAAATAGCGTATGCTCCGGCGTCGTTCTGGACGCAAGCGGACAGTCCGTAATTGGAGCCTCCATCCAGATCAAGGGGACTTCCACCGGCACGGTCACGGACATTGACGGCAACTTCTCCCTCAGCGGAGTAAAGCCGGGAGATGTCCTCGTGGTATCCTGCATCAGCTACGTGACACAGGAAATCGTATGGAACGGGCAGACTCTGAACATTGTCCTTGAGGAGGACAATATGCTTCTCGAAGAAGTCGTGGTAGTCGGCTTCGGTACCCAGAAGAAGGTCAATGCCACAGGAGCAGTATCAACAGTCAGTTCCAAGGAGATTTCGGCACGTCCTGTCAACTCGGTGACTGACGCTCTCCAGGGTGTCGTGGCAGGCATGACACTCTCCACCCCTTTAAGCGGTGGTACATTGAACTCCAGCAAGAACATCAACATCCGCGGTATCGGAACCATCGGATCCGGCTCATCAGTTACCCCTCTCATCCTCATTGACGGTATGGAGGGCACACTTGAGTCATTGAACCCTCAGGACGTTGAGAACATTTCAGTTCTGAAGGATGCTTCCGCATCTTCCATCTACGGATCAAGGGCTGCCGGCGGTGTCATCCTCGTCACCACCAAGAGCGGCAAGGAAGGCAAGACTGTCGTGAACTACAACAACAGTTTCCGCTTCAACTCCCCTCTCAATATGCCTGAGATGATGGACTCCTACTCCTGGGCAGTCTATATGAACACTGCCAGCATCAACTCCGGAAACGGTTCCTGGTTCTCCGAGAAGAAGCTCGCCGACATCAAGGCAGCGCAGAGCGACCCTTCGATGCAGACAATGTTCAAGAATTCCAACAACCGCTGGGAAGTCTGGGATTCCAATGACATCCTCCCTATAGCCAATACTGACTGGCTCAAGGAGCAGTTTGGAAACAGTTTCTCCCATGAACACACATTGAGCGTGAACGGCGGAAGCGAGAAGATAAGGTATTATTTCTCGGCCAACTACCTCAATCAGGACGGTATCCTCCGCCACGGAGATGACAACAGGCAGCGCTACACTGCCACAGGAAGAATCGACGCGGACATAACCAAGTGGCTCAATCTCACCTACAGCACCAGGTTCACCCGCACAGACTACCAGGCGCCTTCCGTTATGGTCAACGGTACCGATGAGTTCTACCACAACATGTGCCGCTACTGGCCTATTATCCCTACCAAGGACCCTAACGGAAACTGGGTTGCCGAATCCTACATCTCCAGATTGATGAACGGCGGTATGTACAAGACCCAGAGCGATGTATTCTCACAGCATCTGGCATTGCGCGCAACCCCTATGAAAGGCCTCAACATCAATGCAGAGCTCAACTACAGAATCATCAACAGCAACTCTCACACTGACTGGCAGACCACATACGGATATGACTGCGACGGCAATCCTTTCGTGGATTTCAATGCCAACTCGGCAGTCAGGGAGTACAACAACAAGAGCAACTACTTCAACCCTAACATCTACGCTGACTACAGCCATTCATTCGGAGATCACAATCTCAAGGTGATGGCAGGTTTCCAGAGCGAATACTGGCACGGCCGCACTATCACTGCCCAGCAGTATGGCATCATTGCCGGTCTTCCTACACTTGACACCACCGCTTCCAACCCTACTGCCTCCGGTGGATACTCGACCTGGACGACAGCCGGCTTCTTCGGCCGTGTCAACTATGACTATGCCGGACGTTATCTTGTCGAGGCCAACCTCCGTTATGACGGTTCTTCACGCTTCCTCCGCGAGAACAGATGGAACCTCTTCCCTTCATTCTCAGCAGGTTGGAATATTGCCAGGGAACCATTCTGGGAGGACTTCACGAAGTGGGTGAACGTATTGAAGATCAGAGGATCCTGGGGTGAACTCGGAAACCAGAACACCGACAGTCTCTATCCTTTCTACCCTACGATGAGCTATACTCCGAAGGGTGGCAGCTGGATTGTCAATGACGCCAAGCCGAACATTTCCGGCCAGCCAAGCCTCGTTTCCTCATTCCTCACCTGGGAAAGGAGCCGCACATGGGAAGTCGGTCTTGACTTCGGAGCATTCAACAACCGTCTTACCGGTTCCTTCGGATATTATCAGCGCAAGACCTATGACATGGTGGGTCCTGCCCCTGAACTTCCTGATGTTCTCGGTACTGCCGAGCCAAAGACCAACAACCTTGATATGACCACCAAGGGCTGGGATCTCCAGATCAGCTGGCGTGACGTTGTCAATGATTTCAACTACGGAGTTTCCCTCGTGCTGAGTGACAGCAAGACCATCATTGACAAATATCCTAACCCTGCAAAGGAACTGGGCAAGTATTATGACGGAGCCGTTTACGGTGACATCTGGGGCTTCGAGACTGTAGGCATTGCAAGTTCACAGGCAGAGATGGACGCCCACCTCGCGAAGGCTGACCAGAGCTATTGCGGCTCAAACTGGACTGCCGGCGACATCATGTATGCCGATATCAACGGCGACGGAGTAGTGGATGAGGGCGAATACACAGCAGACAACCACGGTGACCTCAAGATCATCGGCAACAGCACACCTCGCTACAACTTCGGTCTCAACTTCGATTTCGCATACAAGGGATTTGACCTCAAACTCTTCTTCCAGGGCACCCTCAAGCGTGACTATATGGCAGGCAGCGCAACATTCTGGGGCGCTACCGGTACCGGCAAATGGCAGGCTCTCGGATTCACCGCACATTCAGACTACTGGACTCCGGAGAACACCGATGCCTACTATCCTCGTCCTGACTGGGGAGGTTGGAGAAACATCTGGACCCAGACACGTTATCTGCAGAATGCGGCTTACTGCCGTCTTAAGAACGTGACCCTCGGTTACACCCTTCCGTCACGTCTTACCCAGAAGATTTACGTTCAGAATCTCAGGCTCTTCGTTTCTGCAGAGAACCTGCTGACCATCACCAAATTCACAGACATCGCCGATCCTGAACTCATCGGAGCCGGCTACGGCGGAAACCTTGGAAAGACCTATCCCCTGTCCAAGACAGTGTCATTTGGTGTAAGTGTAACCTTCTAAAATTGAGGAAAGTATGAAACTTAAATATTTGAATATCGGCCTGCTCATAGCGGCTGTTTCCGGTCTGACTGCCTGCAATGGCTTCCTGGACCGCGAACCGGAGAGCTCGGTCACCCCGAGTGCCTACTTCACTTCGGAGGCTGACCTCGCTGCCTACACAATAAACCTGTATGGATTCTTCACCAGCATTGCGCCGGGAAGCTATGGCATCAGCACTTTCGGCTACGACAATGCCACAGACAACCAGGCTGCCACCGCATACTCATCACGATGGGTTCCGGGTGAGTGGAAGGTACCTTCTTCAACAAGCGACGGAGACCGTACAGCCGTATGGAACTTCTTCCAGATCCGTGACTGCAACTATTTCTTCGATCAGGTGCTCCCTAAATATGAGGCCGGCAAGATTTCAGGAAACGAAAACAATATCAAGCACTACATCGGAGAAATGTACCTGATGAGGGCATATGCATATTTCGACAAGCTCCAGGCCATCGGTGACTGTCCGATTGTCACCACTGCCCTCAAGGATGATGAGGCCACATTGGTGGAGGCTTCAAAGCGTCAGCCGAGCCACAAGGTCGCAAGATTCATTCTCGAGGACCTTGACAAGGCCATTGAGCTCCTTCAGGAATCTGCTCCGGGCGGAAAGAACCGCATCAGCAAGGATGTAGCTTACCTTCTCCGTTCAAGAGTCGCTCTCTTCGAGGGAACCTGGCTGAAATACCACAAGGGTACCGCATTCGTTCCGGGTGGCGAAGGCTGGCCTGGCGACAACAGCCTTCTCTCAGGATTCAACATTGACGATGAGATTTCCTATTTCCTCGGCGAGGCGATGGCATCTGCAAAGGTCGTCGGAGACAAGCTCGTCAACAACCTCGTGCAGAACACTGACGCCGATGAGGGAATGGATGCATCGTTCAACAGCCTGAACCCATACTACACAATGTTCTGCGATGAGAATATGGAGAACTACAGCGAGGTGCTCATGTGGCGCAAGTATGACGAGGGCCTCAGCATCACCCACAATATCCAGATGCAGCTCCAGAACAATGGCGGAGGTTCAGGATGGACAAGGGGACTTGTCAACTCATTCCTTATGAAGAATGGTCTTCCTATTTACGACACCGCATCAGGATATGATCCTGAATGGGAGAAGAAGGGCATCAGCGCAACTCTCCAGGACAGGGATTCCCGTATCCGCATCTTCACCAAGAAGGACGGCGATATCGAGAACTACACCTCCGCCGGCACAATCAACTATGTTGACCTGGAGTGGGTTGTCAAGGGCAACAATGAGACCCGCATGGTAACAGGCTATGCCATCAAGAAGGGCAAGCATTACAATGACTACATGCAGACCCTCCACCACAAGGGTACCACCGGCAGCATTGTCTTCCGTGGAACTGAGGCATTGCTGAACTATATGGAGGCCTGCTACGTGAAGACCGGAAGCATTGACGGCACGGCAGACAAGTACTGGAAGGCATTGCGCACACGTGCAAAGGTTAATTCTGACTACAACAAGACAATTGCAGCGACCGTGATGACAAAGGAGGCCGAGGGCGACTTCGGTGCATATTCTCACGGACAGCTCGTGGATGCTACTCTCTACAATATCCGCCGCGAGCGCCGCAACGAGTTCATCGGCGAGGGCATGCGCTGGGCAGACCTGAAGAGATGGAGGGCCTGCGACCAGGTCAACGGATACCAGATTGAGGGAATGCGTTACTGGGGTTCCGACTATGAGGGGACCTGGCAGGATGATTCCGGCAATGACCTCGTTGTAGTGGATGTAGCCGGAGGTGCCGGCAACATGTCATCCGAGAGTGTAAGTGGTGTATATATTCGTCCTTACCAGATAAGCAACGTGAACAACTCCGTTTTCAACGGCTACCGGTTCACTCCTGCGCACTATCTCTCGCCTCTGCCTCAGAGCGCATTCCGCCAGACGGCTTCAGGTGACAAGACCGATCTGAACACTTCTGCAATATACCAGAATCCGGGCTGGCCTAAGGTCGGCGGACAGGGACCTGCAATGTAGATTGTTCTATACATCATCTTTGCATATTCCATATATGTAGAAAGAATGCTATATTTGTAATGAAGCCGACCCAAAAGGGTCGGTTTCTTGTATTCTATATGGGGATGATGAGTTGTCGGAAGGCTCCGCCAGAGTTCCGCTTCGCTTCATCCACCCTTCGGAACTTCGTTCCTTCGGGAGCCGCTCACGAGGCCGCGGCCGG
>JALFFZ010000066.1 GCA_022777585.1 Bacteroidales bacterium
ATGTGGAGGTCAGTACCGCAAATGGCTACTTTCCAAATCTTGATAAGAACGTCATTTACACCGACTTCCGGCATCGGGACATCTTCCATCCAGATTCCCGGTTCAGCATACTTCTTTACAAGTGCTTTCATTGTTTATAAAGTTTAAATCAAAGTTCCGCCGCAGAATCCACAGCGGAACTCATATATTACCATACAAATTCAAACCTGATGTCCACAGGCACACCGCCGCGGTTGACATTGGCAATGTCGGCGGAGAGGGCCTCCGGAACAACGGCGTGATTGGTGTCGTACTCCTTGGCGAACATATAGTTGCCGGTAGCCTGAGTAGTGATGATGAGCTCAGCCCAGGCTGCGACCACCTCCGGAACCTTGTCATAATTGATATGGTAGAGGCCGTCCTTGTTGCGTTCGAAAGCGCCATTGTCCTTGAGGAAGTTGTAGCACATCATGTTTGCGCGGCCATGAGCTCCGGCGGCACCGAAACGCACTGAACGGACAAGGCTCGCGATGTAGGTGGTGATGGCTGACTCCTTGGAGATGAGCGGAATCTCGCCCTTGTCAATCAGGTTGCACACCATATAGAGACCGAGGATGTCCGCCTTGGCCTCCTCCCAGACAGAAGACTCGTTTCCGAGAGCAACATCCACAGGCCCGAGACCGTTTACAGTCTCCTTCACGCCGAGACCGTGGGCTACCTCGTGGAATGTGACATTCCAGAAGAATGCGTCGGAGCTGAGATATCTCTGCTGCTCAGGCTCGATGAGAATGGTTCCGATAGGATATACTATCTTGTCGAACTTTGCCTTGATGACATTGCGGAGCTGGAGACGGCGGGTGCCCTTCTCTGCCTGAACCCTGGTGTCGTTAGGAAGGTTGATCGCGATGGTCTTGCTGCCGGCATTGGCATCGCCGGAATAATAGATGGCGTCGTACACGAACATGTCCGACTCGGTACCGGGAACGAAGGTCTTGTACTCCTCCGGGCAAGGAAGCTCTTTCTGAAGGTCAGGAAGCATTGCGATGTACTTGGTGAGCTCATCCGTCTTCTTGAGATCCTTGAGGAGGATGAAGCACTCGTATGCGGTCTTGACACCGTTGATGCCGTCCTCGTAATCCTCGATCGGGCCGATGACAAGGTCCATCTTGCTGTCCTTCATATCCATCCAGGCAAGGTCGGACTCATAGTAGTCGTCAGTTCTGAGGGCATCTGCGCGCTTGAGAAGGTAATTCCTGACACTCTCCTTGATGGTCATTGTCGCAGCAGACTCGAGGTAGCGTGCAATCCTGTCGATGCTCTCGGCATACTCCTCGTGATACCATACTGTCTTGAGCTTTCCGTCCTCTCCCCTCCTGATGAGGGTATAAGGGTTGAGCTTGAGAGGGTCGTCGAATGCGTCGAACTCCTCCCTGGTCATGTCTTCAGGATAGAAGCGGGCACCGGCAGGGCGCTCGCCATAGCCCTCGATGAAAACGGCATTGTTGTCAAGCCTGTCCCAAGGACCGTAATTGATCATGGCATAAGATCTCTCCGGACCTTCCGGAAGTGACTCGAAAACGGACTTGTCCCCGAATGACTGCTGCCAATAGATATGGTCGATTTCGTCGGCGGCCATTCTGAAAAGGTTCAGGACCTCCTTTCCGTTGTCTGTAAGGCCATCCATATACGGAGAGCCTATCTGATAAACAGCATATGCGTCAACCTTCTTCTGGAGAGGGGACTCGGGAGTCCTGTCAGTGCAGCTGCAGAACGCAATCAGGCAGGCTGCCGCAGCAAAATAACGTCTGTACATAGGTAATCAATGTAAAATGTCCGGGAAAAGAACTCCCAAGCCCCTCTCCCAGACAGTAATAATCAATCCGTCAACGAATTAGAATGAAAGTGCGATCTGGATGAAATCGTCAGCCTTCAATGCGGCGCCGCCGATGAGACCGCCGTCGATGTCAGGGCAAGCGAAAAGTTCCTTGGCATTGGATGGCTTGCAGCTTCCGCCATAGAGGATGGTGGTATCGTCTGCAACCTGTGCGCCGAACTTGTCAGCAAGCACCTTGCGGATGCAGGCGTGAATCTCCTGAGCCTGCTCGGCTGTAGCGGTCTTGCCGGTTCCGATAGCCCATACAGGCTCGTAGGCGACAACAATCTTCGCCATCTCCTCAGCACTGAGACCGAAAAGAACGTTCTCAATCTGTGAGGTAACGACCTCGAAGTGCTTGCCGGCCTCTCTCTGGTCGAGATTCTCACCTACACAGTAGATGACATCGAGACCATTTGCAAGAGCGAGCTTAACCTTCTCAACGAGAATGGCGTCAGTCTCACCATAATACTGCCTTCTCTCAGAATGTCCGAGGATGGTGTACTCGCAGCCTGCGGAAGCGAGCATTGCTGCAGATACCTCTCCGGTATAAGCACCCTTCTCCTTGTCAGCGCAGTTCTCCGCTGAGAGCTGCACGCGGGTACCCTTAACTACATCAGCAACCGGTACGAGGTGGGTGAAAGGAGTAGCGATTACAAGGCCTACGCCCTCTGCTACCTGAGCTGACTTCTCAACAACTGCCTTAGCGAGTTCAACGCCTTCCGGAACGGTGGTGTTCATTTTCCAGTTTCCGGCAACAATTTTCTTTCTCATTGCAATATAGTTTTTAAATAATTTCCAAACAGTCTGCAAATTTAGTTGTTTTCCGTGAAAATAGCAATCTGTCAGGCAGAATCATCATTGTTCCCCGGTAATATTACGGAAAAATATGTCTATATTTGCAGTTCGGGGGTGGCAACTGCCTCCCGGCTAGCGATTTCGAAATAAAAAAGATCAGGATATGAACAAGAATTTTGTAGAGGAACTCAGATGGAGAGGCATGATCCAGGACATCATGCCGGGCACCGAGGAGAAACTTATGGAAGGCCCTACAGCGGCATACGTAGGCATTGACCCCACGGCTGACTCGCTCCACATCGGACATATGGTCAGCATTATGATACTCAAGCATTTCCAGGAATGCGGACACAAGCCGATCGCCCTTGTCGGAGGTGCTACCGGAATGATCGGAGACCCTTCCGGAAAATCCCAGGAGAGGAACCTTCTCGACGAGGCCACCCTCAACCACAACGTGGACTGCATAAAGAAGCAGCTTTCCAAGTTCCTTGATTTCGAGTCAGATGCCCCGAACAGGGCCGAGCTCGTGAACAACTACGACTGGATGAAGGACTACGGATTCCTGAACTTCATCCGTGACATCGGAAAGCACATCACGGTCAACTATATGATGGCCAAGGACTCAGTGAAGATGCGTCTCTCAAACGAGTCCAGGGAGGGTATGTCCTTCACCGAGTTCAGCTACCAGCTGCTCCAGGGCTACGACTTCCTCTGGCTCTACCAGAATATGGGCTGCCGTCTGGAGATGGGCGGAAGCGACCAGTGGGGCAACATCACCACCGGAACCGAACTCATCCGCAGAACTCTCGGAAAGACAGACGCTTACGCCCTTACCTGCCCTCTCATCAGGAAGGCGGACGGAAAGAAGTTCGGCAAGACCGAGAAGGGCAATATCTGGCTCGACCCGGAGAGGACATCCCCTTACGAGTTCTACCAGTTCTGGCTCAATGTGTCCGATGAGGATGCTGACCGCTATATCAAGATTTTCACATTGCTCGGGAAAGAGGAGATAGAGGCTGCCATCGCCGAGCACCAGCTCGATCCGGGGCAGAGGAAGCTCCAGAAGCTCCTCGCAAAGGAAGTGACAATACTCGTGCACGGAGAGGCAGAATACGAGAATGCCCTCGCCGCATCCAGGATGCTCTTCGGCAATTCCACATCCGAGGAACTCAGGAAACTGGACGAGAGAACCTTCCTCGCAGTGTTCTCGGGAGTGCCTACCTTCGACATCAGGAAAGAGGACCTGCCTTGCGGCATCATTGACCTTCTCTCCGTAAAGACGCAGGTATTCCCGTCCAAGGGAGAATGCCGGAAGATGATTCAGGGCGGCGGAGTCAGTGTCAACAAGGACAAGATAGCCTCCATCGACCACGAGATTACTGAGAACGACATCGTGGACGGGAAGTACATCCTCGTGCAGAGAGGCAAGAAGAACTACTTCATAATAAACGTCCTGTAATATGGAAAACGGTGCAAGCAAAAGACAGCTCCAGGTAGCGAGGGAACTCCAGAAGGACCTGGCTGAAATCATCCGGAGCAAGGGGATGGCGGCGTTCGGCGGCGCAATGGTCTCCGTCACCGAGGTGAGAATCAGTCCCGACCTCTCCGTCGCCAAAGTTTACCTGAGCGTGTTCCCGTCCTCCAAGGCGGAGGCCGTGATGGAGCAGATCAATGAAAACAGCAGGGCCCTCAGGGGAGAACTGGGTCACGTGGTGGCCAAGCAGATGAGAATCGTGCCGGAACTGGCATTCTTTCTGGACACCTCCCTCGACTATGCGGAGCACATCGGGGAGCTTCTTAAAAAATAGCATGAGATGAACCTGTCATTGAGGTTTGCGGTACGCTATCTCTTCGCGAAGAAATCCCATAATGTCATAAACATTATCTCCGCGACGAGCGCTGTAGGCATGGCAACCGGAACCGCGGCCCTCATAATGATAATGTCAGTATATAACGGGTTCGACGGCCTCGTGAGGGATTCTCTCGGGAACGTCGAGCCCGATATCCTTGTCACCCCATCGGAGGGCAAGGTCTTTGTCCCGGACTCCCCCGCCTTCGACTGGGCTTACAGTCAGGACAATATCCTGAATATGTGCAGCGTTATCGAGGAAAAAGTCTTCGTAAACTATGACGGGCACAGCGGCATCGTCAAGGCAAAGGGCGTGGATGCCGTATATGAGGAGGAATCCCCTCTCCGGGACAAAATCAAGGACGGTTCGTTCAGGCTTCACAAGGGGGACATCCATCTTGCGGTGGTAGGAGCCGGAACAGCCGGAAGCCTTGGCATCAATCCGAGATTCGTGGCGCCGATCGAGATGTATTTTCCGGCAAGGGACAGGAAAATATCCCTGAGCAACCCTATGGCATCATTGGAAATGGTGAAGGTCTTCCCCGCCGGAGTGTTTTCGGTCAATGCGGAGACAGACGCTTCGCTCATGATCGTGCCGATTGAGACAATGCGGGAGCTCCTGGAATATGACAATGAGGTTTCGGCCGTGGAAATCAGGATGCGTCCCGGAACCGGGGCGAGGGAACTGAGTGAGACAATATCAGGACTGGAGGAGAGACTAGGCCCGGGCTACCGGGTCAGGGACAGATTCCGCCAGAACGAGGCCCTGTACAAGATGATGAAATATGAGAAGGCCGCCATCTTCCTGATCCTGGTCTTCATTATCATCATCATCTCATTCAGCATTTTCGGCAGCCTTTCAATGCTCATAATCGAGAAGAAGGGGGACATTGCCACTCTCCGCAGTCTCGGAGCCCCGGAAAAGCTTGTCAGGAGGATATTCGTCACAGAGGGCTGGATGATTTCCCTGCTCGGACTGGCAGCCGGGCTTGCAATCGGAATCGGAGCCTGCCTCATACAGCAGGAATTCGGCCTTGTCAGGATGCCGGGAGGCTTCGTCACTCCAGCCTATCCGGTAATACTCAAATGGGGTGATATCCTGACCACAATACTCTGTGTGGCAGGAATCGGCCTTCTCATGGCCTGGCTTCCGGTAAAGGTAAATATAAAGGAAGACTAGTCCTGGAGTTCCAGCCAGCGCATCTCCTTCTCGTCGAGAATGGCTGACAATTCCCCGAATCTGGCAGATGCGGCCTGAAGTTCGTCGTATGACAATGTACCCCCGGCAAGCTTGGCTTCCAGCTCTTTTTTCTCATTGCCGAGAATCTCCAGATCCTTCTCTATCTGCTCCAGCTCACGCTGCTCCCTGTAGGAGAGCTTCTTCTTGCGCTGAACCTCCGGTCTGGCCGGCCTGGGCTTTTCCACAGCCCGTTCCTCCTGTCGCCTGCGGGCCTCGTACTCCCTGATATATTCATTGTATTCGGAATAGGAGCCGATGAAGTCCTTCACCACGCCGTCACCGCAGAATACGAAGAGATGGTCCACCAGTCTGTCGAGGAAATGCCGGTCGTGGGATACTATTATCAATGAGCCCTTGAAATCCTTCAGATACTCCTCCAGCACATCCAGGGTCACGATGTCGAGGTCATTGGTCGGCTCGTCGAGAATGAGAAGATTCGGATTCTTCATCAATATTGTCATAAGGTAGAGCCTTCTGCGCTCGCCTCCGGATAACTTGGCCACCTTCGTGTTGAACATGTCCCGGCTGAAGAGGAACTGGTTCAGCAGGGCCGTGTCCTGGACGATCTCCATCACGGTCTGGTCCTCATTGAACTGCATTCCGGACTGCCTGTAATAGCCGATTTTCAGGGATTCTCCCCTCTCGATGACTCCGGTCAGGGTTCCGTTCTCCGGAATGTTGCCCATGAGGATATTCAGGAAGGTGGATTTTCCGCAGCCGTTGCGGCCGACTATGCCGACTCTCTCGAAACGCTGGAAATTATAGGTGAATCCGTCGAGATATACGTCATTCCCGTATCGGAAACTGAGGTTATGGCAGTCGAAGAGCTTGTTTCCGAGCCGTGAGCCCTGTCCCATGGATTCCAGGCTGACTTTCCCTGAACGATAGACCTGCTCAGCCCTCTCCTTCAGCTCGTGGAAGGCATTGATGCGGTAACGGGCCTTGCCTGTACGGGCGCAGGGCGAGGCGTGAATCCATTCCAGCTCGCGGCGGAGAATGTTGTTGACCTTTGCTGTCTCGGCATTGTAGTTGTCGATTCTCTCCTGCCGCTTCTCCAGGAAGTTCTGGTAGTTGCCCCTGTAGACATAGACAGAGCCGTGGTCAAGCTCGAGTACAGTGTTGCATACCCGGTCGAGGAAATAACGGTCATGAGTGACCATAAGGAGGGTGCTGCGGGAATGGCCCAGATAGTTCTCGAGATATTCTATAGCATTGATGTCCAGATGGTTGGTAGGCTCGTCCATTATGAAGAAATCGGCATCGGAGGCAAGCATCCTGGCCAGGGCCACACGCTTCACCTCGCCTCCCGAGAGATTCTTCATCAGGCTGTCCCTGTCCACCTCGAAGTTGGAGAGAAACTTGTTCACCCTGAGTTCATAGGCGAAAATCCCGTCCTCATCCAGACCTTCCATATAGGCGGCACTGTCGTCAATGACCTGGCGGAATGCCGTCTTCTCCGGGTCAAACTCATACTCCTGCTCCAGAAAGGCAATGCGGATATTGCGGAGGAAGGTGATTCTCCCGCCGGAGTCGGACTTGTCCTTGCCCGCCAGAATACGGAGCAATGTGGACTTGCCGGTACCGTTCGGGGCAATGAGGGCTATCTTGTCCCCTTCATTTATATTGAAGCCAATGTTCTCGAAGAGCACTTTCGGGCCATAGCTCTTGCTGATATTCTCGATCTGGAGATAACTTGCCATTTTCTATCTGAACATTCTGTCAACTTCCTTGACCGCTTTCGGCAATGCGAACACGACCACCCTGTCATACGGCTCAATCACAGTGTCTCCGACAGCAATCATCGACTCGTTTCCCCTGATTATGCCGCCGACAATGGCCTCTTTAGGAAAGTCCGTATCCTTCAATGCCTTACGGGTAATGATACTGTCTGGAGCCACTATGTATTCGAGGATTTCGGCATCGGTTCCGCTCATATACCTGATGAACCTGACCTTGTTGCTGAGGGTCATCTTGAAAATCTTGCCGGCTGTTATGAGCTTCTTGTTGATGACTGTGTCTACACCCATTTCCTCAGCAAGCCTGATATACTCGATGTTCTCGACCTCGGCCACGGTCTTGCCCACTCCGAATTTCTTGGCCACTACACAGGCGAGGATATTGGCTTCGTCATTGCCGGTAACCGCAACGAATGCGTCAAAGTCCCTGATATTCTCCTCGAGAAGGAAGTCGGAATTGCGGCCATCCCCGTTGACTACCAGCACATTGTCATCAGTATTCTCGCTCAGTTCCATACATCTGCGGCGGTCCGAGTCAATTACTTTGACAGTCTCTACCTGACGGCAGATTCCATTGGCCACCATCTCACCGACAGCTCCGGCTCCGAGAATCATCACATTGCGGATTTCGACATTGGTCTTGCCGAGGAAATCCATCATCGGACCGATTCCCTCCCGGGTGGTAATGATGAACAGTATGTCATGATATCGAAGCCTGGTATCGAACTTCGGCATTATTGTGACATTGTCCCTCTGGATGCAAGCCACCCTGAACGGAACGCCCATTGCGGCGGCGAACTCGGATATTTTCATATCAATCACCGGGGAGTCATCCTCGAGCTTGAATACGGCCATCTGGAGCTTGCCCCTGGCAAAATCCATTGAGTCCGTGGAGGCAGTGCGCTTTAGAATCGATGTAATCTCGCCGGCCGCAATCTTCTCCGGATAGAACATCATGTCAATGCCCATCTCGGTGAACAGGAACTTGTTGTCATAGGAAAGATACTCCTCGTCATTGATTCTTGCGCACACCCTCTTGCATCCCAGCCTCTTGGCAAGCAGGGCGCTGACAATGTTGACGTCCTGGGAATCCGCGGGATTGACCGCAATGAACAGATCCGCATTCTCCACACCGGCATCCCTGAGCACCCTGATGGATGAGAGGCTTCCCGTCATTGTCACCACATCGGCCGTGGTTCTGAGACGTGCAAGCCTGTCCGCATCACAGTCGATGACCGTGATGTCATTGGCCTCGTTGCTGAGCATCTTGGCGAGATGTGAGCCTACCTCACCGGCTCCTTCAATGATAATTTGCATAGCGAAGTGTTGTAAATATTCTCTTGCCGTACACCAATGTCTTCAGCACAATGCTTCCCGGCATTATTCCTTTCACTTCCGAACCGGGATGGCTGCGTACAAAAGCCTCAACATCATCCATGGAAGGCCATTTCCCAAGTTTCCTGAACTCAGAATGCGCCTGGACCACAGCCTTGAACGATCCGAGGTCCGCTTTCAGCAGATATGCCGCCGCAGCCGCACCGTCCACCATCATCCTGAGGAATATTCTCCTTCGAGCCTTCCTGCAGGCCTTGCGGGCAGCTTCCGCCGGGCTCCTCCCCGCCCTGCACAGCTCTATGGCAAAGGTGCGGGCCAGATTGTTCTGAAGCATCAGCAGGTTGTTGCGGAAATTGAATCTCAGCTTCCTCGGCGATGTCTGGGGCAAGGTCCCCCCTCCAATATGCCAGACCCTGGACTGAGGCACGATTCTGACCGCATAACCTTCCAGCTGGAGCCTCCAGCAGAAATCTATTTCCTCCATATGGGCAAAAAAGCGGTCATCCAGGCCTCCCAGCTTGCGGAAAAGTCCGCTCCGGACGGCAAGGCAGGCTCCGCTTGCCCACATCACGTCTGCGGCATCGTCATACTGACCCTCGTCCTTCTCAATTCTGCCGGGCACACGTCCTCTGCAGAAAGGGAAGCCGAGACTGTCAATATAGCCTCCGGCAGCACCCGCATACTCAAATGAATCCCTGTCATGCCAGGAGATTATCTTGGGCGCACAGGCCCCTACTTCCGGGCAGTTCTCCATTGTCCTGAGAATAGGGCCCAGCCAGTCCGACGGTACCTCGACGTCCGTATTCAGGAGAATGAAGCAGTCTGCATCGACCGATTCCAGACCCCTGTCATAGCCGCCAGTGAAGCCGTAATTCCGGTCCAGCCTGATGGTTCTGATGTCGGGAAACTCCCTCCCCATCATCTCCATCGAGCCGTCCGTGGAGGCATTGTCAATGACAATTATCTCAGCGTCCTCCCCCTCCGTCGATTCTACCAGCGGAGGCAGGAATTGTCTGAGATAATCGACTGTATTCCAGTTCAGTATGACAATGGCGGTGTGCATTGCCGCTTAATTTCCCTGATGGCAGCAGCCTTCGCCGGTCCCGTGGCCTTCCCCATGGCAGCAGCCTTCATGTCCTTCATCGTGATGACAGCCGCAGCCGTCACCTCCGCAGCCTCCTTCCTCGCCGCAGCCGCAGCCATCCTCTCCGTGACAGCCGCCGTGGCAGCCTCCGGAGCAATGGCAGTCGTGAGGGAGATATTCACCGTGCAGGCCCTCGGTCAGCTCCTTATCGGTAGCCTCCCTTACGGAAATGACTTTGCCCTTGAAATTCAATGTCTTTCCGGCCATCTGATGATTGAAGTCCATCACCACGATGCTGTCCCTGAGTTCCTTCACGACACCCCTCTCCACCATTCCGGCGGAATTGAGCATAGGAATCATATTGCCCACGAAAAGCATCTGCCTCTGGACCTCCCCGTTGATGGAGAACGCTGTCTCAGGCAGTTCCACGACCAGTTTCGGATCATATTCCCCATATCCCTCCTCAGGGGTCAATGTGAATTCAAACATATCCCCGGCCGTCTTGCCCTCCAGTTCGCTCTCGAACTTGGGCAGCAGCATTTTCGTCCCGTGGATATAGTCAAGCGGCCTTTCCTCCCCCGCCCTGTCCACAATCTTTCCGTCAACCTCGAGCTCATAGCTCAGCTCGACCACTTTGTTGGTTCCTATTTCCATATTGTTATTCAGTTACTGTCTTTTCCGATTTCCAGGTCAATGCGCAGAGAAGCACGGCGAGGGCGCTGGCAACTGCAAGCATGAGGAATGTCATCTGCCAGCCTGCGTGCTGAGCCACTCCACCCATGAGAATCTTGGAAAGGATTGCATCTCCGAAGAGGTATCCGAAGAGTCCTACAAAGCCTGCGGCTGTACCTGCGGCATTCTTTGGAACAAGATTGAGGGCCTGGATTCCAATCATTGCGACAGGACCGTAGATGCAGAATCCCACGAGAATCAACGCGAAGAAAATCAGGCCCTTGGCCAATGAGAGATATGCCGCGCTACCCACCTCGGTGAATATTCCGGCAATGTTTCCTGCCTGCCAGTAAATCAATGTTCCGATGAGGACGATGCTCATGAAAATCACGTTCGGAGGTGTGCATCTTCCCTTGAAGAAGCGTGCAGAAATCCATCCGCAGATGATGGTTCCGAAAATGCCCGCATAGTTATGGAGGGAGAACGCAAGGTTGCTCTGTTCAGCTGACATAAGTCCGGACTCCTGAAGGTAAATCGGGGCCCAGTCACCCACGCCGTAGCGTACCATATATACGAAGGCATTGGCGAATGCGATGACCCAGAGAAGCTTGTTCTTGAAGATATAGTCCACAAACAGGGTCTTGAACGGAATCTTCTCGGTATCCTTGACCTTGGACTTAACTCCGGAATAGTCGTTCCTGTACTCATTGATGGACGGAAGTCCGCAGGACTGGGGCGTATCCCTTATGAGCCACCAGCATACGGCGGCAATGATGAGTGCCACCACTGCAGGGAGAATGAAGGCTCCCCTCCAGGATGCGGACGCAGGCATTCCGGCGAACACTATCAATGACATGCCGGCAGTGGCAAGGAGGCCGAGCGAACCGCTTCCGAATGTGTGGGAAGTATTCCAAACCGACATCTTGAAGCTTCTCTCATTCTGGCTGAACCAGTGGGCCATTATTCGTCCGCATGGAGGCCAGCCCATGCCTGAGAGCCATCCCACGACAAGCATCAGCACGAAGACTATGGCAATGTTGAGCATTGGCGTGGCCGGGCTGTAAGGGATGATTCCGGTAATGATCATCATCAATGCCGAGAGCACGAGACCGACAACGAGAAACTTCCTCGCATCCGAGCGGTCCGAGATGCTGCCCATTATGAACTTGCTGAATGCGTATGCAATGGACACTGCGGACATTGCGATACCGATTCCGGCCTTGTCAAGAAGCCCGTTCTCTATCATTCCGGGAGCCGCAAGGGAAAGGTTCTTGCGGACAAGATAGTAACCGGCATAGCCGAGGAAGGCTCCGAGGAAGACCTTCCATCTCATTGAATTGTAAACCTTCGGAATTTTCTCTGACGGAAGCAGCGGCTTCTGTGCAGGCGGATCAAAAAATCTGGCCATTATTCTAGTTTAATTTGTTAATGATTATCTTTCGATTGTCATAGCGACGCTTTCGAAACGAAACACAAATGTACGACTAATCCGGCAATAAACCAAACTACGCCGCCGCGGTGCTATCTGTAACCCAGAAGATAGGAGATGACAGCCATCCTGACATACATTCCGTTGCGCGCCTGCTCGAAATAATATGCGTATGGAGTGGAATCCACGTCAGTGGCGATCTCGGTGACTCTCGGAAGCGGATGGAGAATCCTCATGTTCGGCTTCACTCCGGAAAGCATGCCCGCAGTCAGTTCGTAAACGTCCTTGACCTTCTCATAATCTGCCTTTTCAGGGAATCTCTCCTGCTGGACCCTGGTCATGTAGAGAATGTCACAGTCATTGAGATGCTCCTCAAGAGAGGTCGTCTCCTCATACGGAATATGCTTGCTGTCAAGGAATTTCAGATATTTGGACGGCATCCTCAGCTCATCAGGGGCGGTGAATATGAACCTGGAGTCGAAATCCGACATCGCCTCGGAAAGGGAATGCACTGTCCTGCCGTATTTGAGGTCTCCGACCATGTTGATGGTGAGTCCGTCGAGGGTGCCCTGAGTCTGGCGGATGGTGTACATGTCGAGAAGGGTCTGGGTAGGATGCTGGTTGGCACCGTCTCCGGCATTGACTACAGGAACCGGGGAAACGCCGGCAGCGATTGCCGCAGCTCCCTCCACCGGATGACGCATCACAATCATATCCACATAGTTGGAGACAATTTTTATGGTATCCTCGAGAGTTTCTCCCTTGGAAACGCTGGTATTCTTGGCATCAGGGAAGCCTATAACTCTGGCTCCCAGACGGTTGACAGCCGCCTCGAACGAAAGTCTCGTCCTGGTGGACGGCTCGAAGAAAAGGCAGGCTATGACCTTGCCGGCAAGAAAATTCTGCTCCCTGTTCTGTTCGAACTCCCTTGCCACATCAAGAATGTGGAGAATCTCATCCTTTGTGAAATCCTTAATTGAAATTAGACTCTTAGGCATAATAGACTATAATGTTGTATGTTCTTTCATTCCGTTTCATTATCGATTATCGAGCAGCCGGAGATTTTGGACACCCTTTCCAGAAAATCCTTCTCTGCGGACAATCTCACCGACAAGTCCAGCCGGCACGCTGTCCCGAAATCCTGTCCCTTCTGCTCCAGACCCATATCCTTGACCATCTTCATGACATCGTTCATCTCCAGATAACCGAAACTCAGGGAATACCGTCTCGCGGCTGTCTTGGTAACTATTTCAGCATTGGCAATGGCGTCGGCAGAGGAGGTCCTGTAGGCCCGGATCAGACCGGGAATGCCCAGTTTGATGCCGCCGAAGTATCTCACAACCACTATGAGTATGTCGCTGAGACCATTGGAATCAATCTGACCGAGAATCGGGCGGCCGGCGGAAGAGGAAGGCTCGCCGTCATCATTGGCGCGGAACAATTCGCCCTTCCAGCCTATTCTGTAGGCATAGCAATGATGGCGGGCATCGTGGTACTCTTTCTTGAGAGAGGTGACGATTTCCCTGACCTCAGCCTCGGTCTCGACCGGGTAGGCCAGGGCTATGAACCGGCTTCCGTTGTCCTTGAAAAGGCCTTCGGACGTGCCGGAAATGCTCTTGTAAGTGTCGATCATCTGCGGTGCTCCGTCTTCCATGAGTTCAAAATTAGTAAAAGGCGGGATATTATGCAATGGAAAAGAAATATTTTGTAAATTTGCATCCGCAAAATGGAATCGGCGATATGATTCCGTAACAACTAGCTTATCAAAGAATATGATTCTCAGATTCAGAGTCTCCCTTCCGGGAATAAAGGGCTTCGCACGCGTGTATGAGCTTAAGTCCTCGACTACATTGTATGAGTTCCACAAGATTATGAGGGACGATATGAGCTTCCCGCACGACCAGCTGATCCAGTTCAAGGGTCTTGACGAGGACGGCGAGCTCGTTGCAAGATACGGCATGTTTGACCTTGGAGCCGGCGCTGCCGATGAGGTCAGCGTTGCGGACACGGTGAAGAAAGGTATTGCGTCTTTCTGCTATTTCTACAATGTGACTGACAGGAAAAGTGTCATCGTGACATACGAGGGTGAGGTCGAGGCTGTACCCGGCCGCATTTATCCGGCTCTGGTGGAGGTCAAGGGTCCGGACCCTGAGGCTTTCGAGAACGGATATGTAGCCTATGAGGACCTCCCGGACGAGCAGAAGCATCTTCCAGGGGAGAATTCCGGCTGGGGCAAGGACTCTGACGCCGACGGGGATGACGATGACCTTGGCGACATTGACCTCGAGGACGAGGATGATGATGACGATGATGATGTAAAGGACAATGTGATGGACGACGAGGAGGATATCATCTTCGACGGCTCCGAGGACCTTACTCTCTAATCAGCCTGTAACAGGATTGGCGGATGAAGAGGAAACTCATCATTGTCACAGGGCCGACCGCTGTGGGAAAGACAGACTACAGCATCAGTCTCGCCAGAGAGTACGATTCACCCGTGATTTCCTGCGATTCAAGACAAATATTCAAGGAAATGTCAATAGGGACCGCTGTCCCTGATGCTTCACAGCTTGCAGCCGTGAAGCATTATTTTATCCAATGCCGTTCTGTCACGGAGAATTACACTGCCGGGGACTATGAGATTGAGGCAATCCCTCTGATTGAATGCCTTTTCAATGGAGGCCATGAGGTACTGGTAATGTCCGGAGGTTCAGGATTTTACGTGGATGCCATCTGCCACGGCCTGGATGCCCTTCCGGATGCCGACCCTGTCAGGAGGGCAGAGCTCACGGCAAGGCTTGCGGAGGAGGGTGTGGAGTCACTGGCAGAGGAACTGAAACGTCTCGACCCGGTGAGCTGGGCCGCCATCGACATCCGCAACGGTCACCGCGTAGTCCGGGCAATCGAGGTATTTCTCCAGACCGGAAGGCCATTCGTCTCATTCAAGCTCACGGAGCCGAAGCCACGTTCGTTTGACATTGAAAAGATCTGCCTGACTAGACCAAGGGAAGATCTTTACAGCCGCATTGACCGGAGGGTACTTAAAATGATGGACGACGGTCTGGTGGACGAGGTGCGCTCGCTGACCGGATTCCGTGACCTCCCAGCCCTACGGACCGTGGGCTACAAGGAAATCTTCGACTATCTGGACGGCAACATTCCCCTTGACGAGGCCATCCGGCTTATCCAGAGAAACACCAGGCATTATGCCAGGAAGCAGCTTACCTGGTGGAAAAGGGACCCGGCGGTCAAGTGGGTGGAGTTATGAATTTCTATATCGAAAGCACTCCCAGCACGTCGATAAGTTCCTTGTCGATAGGCTTATCCTTCTTTATTGCCCTGTCGATAGGAACATAGACAATCTGGTCATTGTGGATACCCACCATCACATTGCGCTGGCCTTCCTTGAGCGCCTCGATGCTGGCGTGGCCGAGACGGCTGGCAAGAATCCTGTCGCAGGCGGTAGGTGTACCTCCCCTCTGGAGATGGCCGAGGATGGTCACCCTCACGTCATACTGCGGATATTCCTTGCGGACGCGTTCTGCATAATACATTGCGCCGCCATCCTTCTTGCTCTCTGAGACTATGACGATACTGCTGTTCTTGCTCTTGCGGAATCCCCTGCTGATGAACTGCTCCAGCTGATCCACATCCGTCTGGTCCTCAGGGATGATGGCAGCCTCGGCACCTGCCGCGATGGCACTGTTCTGGGCGAGGAAGCCGGCATCTCTGCCCATAACCTCGACGAAAAATATACGGTCGTGCGATGTGGCGGTGTCGCGAATCTTGTCCACGCAATCAACAATGGTATTGAGGGCGGTGTCATAACCGATGGTGGAGTCGGTTCCGTAAAGATCGTTGTCAATGGTGCCCGGAAGGCCGATGACAGGATAGTCATATTCCCGGGCGAGGTTCTGCGCTCCTGTGAGAGAGCCGTTTCCTCCAATGACGATCAATGCATCAATGCCGAACTTGACGAGATTGTCGTAGGCTTTCTGCATTCCCTCCGGAGTCATAAACTCCATGCTCCTCGCTGTCTTGAGGATTGTGCCACCCCTCTGGATGGTATTGCTCACGCTCTCGGAGGTGAACTCCTTGATTTCACCGTTGATGAGACCCTCATATCCACGATAGATGCCCATCACTTTCATTCCGTTGAAAATGGCCGTCCTGGTGATGGCCCTGATGCAGGCATTCATTCCCGGCGCATCGCCTCCCGATGTAAGGATGCCTACCGTCTTAATCTGTTTTCCCATATCAAATTTTGTTTTCCTCTGTCAATTTTTATATTCTTGACCGAATGATTATTTTTGCAAAGATAAAAAATTTGGATATTCCTTTTGCAATCGTGGAGAACAATATAAATGAAAATAGGAAATATTGACCTTGGAGACAAGCCGATTCTTCTCGCTCCGATGGAAGACGTGACCGATGCCTCTTTCAGGATTGTCTGCAAAAAATACGGCGCAGACATGGTTTACACGGAGTTCATTCCTTCCGACGGCCTTATCAGGGATGCTGCCAAGGCCATTGCCAAGATGAGGACCTCGGACGAGGAAGCCCCGATAGGTATCCAGATCTACGGAAACAATCCTGATTCGATGGTGGAGGCGGCCCGGATGGCCGAGTCGGCAACTGAAATAGCGGGCGGCCACGGATGCGACCTGATTGACATCAATTTCGGATGCCCGGTGAGCAAGATTGCCGGGCGCGGAGCGGGTTCAGGAATGATGAGGGAGCCCGACAAGATGGTGATGATCACGAAAATGATAGTGGAGGCCGTGAAGAAGCCGGTGACTGTGAAGACCCGACTTGGCTGGGACGATGATTCGAAGATAATAATGGATCTGGCAGAACGGCTTCAGGATACGGGTATCCAGGCACTTACCATACACGGAAGGACCAGATGCCAGATGTACAAGGGAGAGGCGGACTGGACATTGATCGGAGAGGTGAAGAACAATCCGAGGATGCATATTCCAATCATCGGCAACGGGGATATCAATTCTCCGGAAAAGGCAAGGGAAGCATTTGACAGATACGGGGTGGACGGCATAATGATAGGCCGGGCATCTTTCGGACATCCCTGGATTTTCCGGGAAATAAAGCATTATCTCGCTACAGGAGAGCTGCTTCAGCCAATGTCAGTAAGGGAGAGGGTTGAGCTTGCAAAATGGCATCTCTCCCTGTCAACCGGTCTCAAGGGCCCTGTAATCGGGGTACTGGAGATGAGACGCCATCTGTCCTGCTACTTCAAGGGCCTGCCGGACTTCAAGGAGACCCGCATGCGGCTTGTGACGGAGCCTTCGGCCGACAGGCTGGCTGTGATTCTGGACGAAATAGCCGGGCGGTGGGGAGACTGCAACCTCACCCAATCATCTAGTGTTTACGGACTTTGATAAATCTGCCTAAAACAATTTCTCTATTGTGAGAAATATTGCTATCTTTGCACACTATGCTTGACAAAGTACTTCTAGCACCATATTATTGGACCTTGAAATTGAGGCATGCGTTATATAACCGCGGCATCTTCAAGGTCCAAAA
>JALFFZ010000034.1 GCA_022777585.1 Bacteroidales bacterium
TGCGATGATAATGTACATCATCATCCACAGTGACTATTACGGCGTCAGGGAAATCGGCCAGTGCCGGAATAAGCTTGCGATAGGAACGTATGTCAATGTCATAATTCCTGATTTCAAAGACCGGATTGTCTTCGGCGAGCCGGGTCAATTCTTCAGGAATGCCGGCCTCGCCGAATTGCGAGAATGTCAGATACAGGATCAGCTTGTCCGGCAGCACCGAACCTTCAAGGATTGACCGGATTGCCTTGTACGCGTATTGTATGGCCTGCGGGAATGAAGTCATGGAGACCACGACCTGCGGTTTTTCAGTTTGTTTCATAAGTTATTTCTGTATTTGGCCCTTGTCAGATTTCTTCAATATCATTCAGGTCATACTGCCCGAAGTAGTCGTAATCACGCAATGAATTGGTCCTTGCGCGACCGCGTGCACGCTTGGCCAGAAACTCCTCGTAGGATTTTATTGCATAATGATTGATTCTGATCACATCCTGCTGAGGTTCACGATCCCTGAAATTCTCTTTTATGACGTTGCCGTTGGGGTCAACAGCCTTGCCGGATATGCGAGCCGCTTCATGACAGCCAATCATGCAGCAAACCTGACGCGGGTCAACTATGCTCTTTACATGGTGGTTAAGTTTATGTCCCGGGAGTGAATGTCTGCGGAACCTCTGCATGACATCGCCATCCTCCTTTGTGCGGGCACCGGAACTGCCATATACCAGCCAGTTGATTTCCACTGCGGCATATCCTTCCATACGGTGCAGGAATTGCGGGATTGAGCCATCTTTCACCGGGACGATGAACTCGTCTATGTCAATGACGGCAATCCATCTCGCATCAAGGCGATGACGTTCGAAGCAATCGTCGTATGCGGCGAGCTGACGCTTCCGGCCCGGAAAATACGTATATTCCACAACACCTGACTGAATATAGGGATCCAAAACCTCCCTGGTATTGTCACTGCTCTCATTGTCATAGATGTAGAATTTCTCCACGCCCTGCTTCAGATGCCATTCTATCCACTCCCTGAAATACGGGCCCTCATTCTTGGCGATTGCGCATACAGCAAGGTAATAATCAGGAGTGGAATGATCTTTCCTGAGGCGGTTTCTCAATTTCCAGGCATTGATTACGCCATATCTCAGGAGTCCTCTCCACCTGTTGCGGGTATGCTTGTGAGGAATCAATCCGGCTATTATCTCTGCAAGTGCCTTGTTCATAGCTTAAATCTCAAAACTTGACTTTTCTGGAAGAATATGATGGAATGCGGCATCAAGATTGCCCATAACTGATTCATAACCGCGGATATGCACATTGTCATTAAGGCAGATGAGCTTGTATTTCTGGCCGTAGATTGCCTTGACAGCCTGCTTCGGGCGCACCATCAGCGGGAACATCTTTGTGTCGCCGTATGTATTGTAAGGTTCAAAGTTACCGGAGCAGATCTGCCAGGTGCGGAACAGTTCGGGAGTATAGTCGTTCAGCGCACGGAACTTGTTCACCGAAGTTTCAGACAGTTCCTTTCCGGCCGCCGCCCATACCTCCTCAAATGTTGATTTCAGATATGGCTGGGCATTATGTGGAACGCGCAGTGTTATGAATTTGTCGTAGAACCGGAGAATGTAGTTCCAGCGGGCCTTGAACCCATAGCATTTGTGGAACCACTTGCCATGCCATTTTACCATCACTTCCTTCTTGCTGAAATGGCTGTTGATTATCCTGAGATTGTTCTTTATCCGCTTGTACCACTGGGACCAGGACGGATTGTAATCCTGTACCGCAATGTCGCAGGGAAGTCCGTTCCTGAAGAAGCGCTCCACCGGCAATTGATTGATTATGTAGAAATCATCATTGAAATATACGAAATGCTCGCTGAGACCAGGAATTCTGTGAATGTAACGCTCGATTACCACCGAGTTGAATGTTGGAAGATACTCCTTCGGAATGAAATCCTCGTGCCGCACTATGTGGAGCTTCGGATTGTCAGTATCCAGCCATGATGGAACACGGCCACTCACAATGAAATGAACCTTGCGCACCCATGGAGCATACTTCTCCACTCCGCGAAACCAGTATCGCAGGAAGCCGTTGTCCCTGAAGCGGGCCACCGAGACTCCATTCCTGGTATTATGCTTGTCATTACGGTATTTCAGGTACTCCTCGAGCCACTCCGGGTCGTTCATATCCACCCACGTTATTACAAAATCCACATCCATAGAAACAAGCATTGTTCAAAGTAACACAAAGATAGAACCGATTTTTGAATTTCACAATCAGAATCCCAGATATGGTGCCGTTGCTGAGCCTGACTGACGGGACAAATCCTCAGGGGTTCCTGCAAAAACCAGAGAACCGCCCTCGTCCCCGGCTCCGGGTCCAAGTTCAATCAGCCAGTCGGCTGAACGGATCACGTCCAGGTTATGCTCCACGACCACGACTGTATGTCCCCTCTCCAGCAGCGAGTCAAATGCCTTGACCAGTTTCTCGACATCGTGGAAATGCAGACCGGTGGTCGGCTCATCGAAAATGAACATTATTTTCTTACTGGTCGAATCTGTCATTGACAGGAAATATGCCAGCTTGATTCTCTGGCTCTCTCCTCCGGAAAGGGTGCTGCTGCTCTGGCCAAGCTTGATGTAGGACAGTCCCACGTCCACAAGCGGCTTCAGTTTCGAGGCAATAGTCCTGGCGGCAGGCTCCGGCTGGGACGAGAAGAAGTCAATGGCCTCCTCCACGCTCATATTCAGTACATCGTCAATATTCCTCCCCTTGTACCTGACTTCCAGAATCTCAGGCTTGAAGCGCTTGCCTCCGCAGGCCTCGCACAGCATCGTGACATCAGCCATGAACTGCATCCCTATATGGACATAGCCCTCTCCCTGACATTCCGAGCATCGCCCTCCATCCTGATTGAATGAGAAGAATGACGGTGTGAAGCCGTTGATTCTGGCAAACTGCTGCTCGCTGAAGAGCTTGCGGATATCGTCATAAACCTTGAGATATGTCACGGCGTTGGAGCGGGAACTCCTTCCTATCGGGTTCTGGTCCACATATTCCACGGCCGAAATCCGGTCAATGTTGCCGGAGAGTTTCCTGAATGCACCCGGCTGCTGGCCGGTCTCATTGAGCTTGCGGAACAATGCCGGATATAGAATATCCCCGACGAGCGAAGATTTTCCGCTGCCGCTCACACCCGACACTACGGTGAGAACACCGAGAGGGAACGATACATCGATGCCCTTCAGATTATGCTCCATCGCACCTTCGATATTGACGGAATAGTTCCAGGAGCGTTTATTCCTCGTAATCCGCGACCTTGCGCCAGTCAGATACTGCAAGGTCAGGGAGCGTTCGACATCCCCGGAAGAAGCCTCGGATGCAATGCCCTTGTATATGACCTCTCCGCCTTCAATTCCGGCCAGAGGACCCATGTCTATGAGCAAATCCGCAGCCTTGATGATTTCCTCGTCATGCTCCACCACGACCACAGTATTGCCTATGTCCCTCAATCTCTTGAGCACCCCTATCAGCCTGTCGGTATCACGCGGATGAAGTCCGATGCTCGGCTCATCCAGTATGTACATGGAACCGACCAGCGAGCTGCCGAGGGCCGTGACAAGACTGATTCTCTGACTTTCACCTCCGGACAGGGTGTTGCAGGCCCTGTCAAGTGTAAGGTAGGACAATCCGACATCCGCCACGTACTGAAGTCGTGAGACCACCTCATCCACCGCCTTTCTAACGATACTTGTTTCATATTCAGTAAGTTCCAGCGTCTTGAAAAAGTCCAGAAGCTCACCTGCAGTCATCCTGAGCAGTTCGTGTATATTCCTGCCCCCGACCTTGACATACAGGGCATCCTTCCGGAGACGGCTTCCCCGGCATTCCCCGCAGACAGTCCTGCCGGAAAAACGGCTCAGGAGATATTTGTATTGAATCTTGTATTTGTTTGACTCAACCCATTTGAAAAATTCATTGATTCCAATGAGGGACTCCTCCTCGGTTTCAGCCCTGCGGCCTTCCCAGATCATCGACTTCACATCGTCGGAAAGATTGCAATAAGGCTCGAAAACAGGGATGCCGTATTTTCCCGCAACGCTGATGAGATGGTCCTTGAACCAGCCCATCTTCTCCCCCCGCCAGCAGGCAATGGCCCCGTCATATATGCTCAAGGCCTTGTCCGGCACGACAAGGTCCTCGCTGATGCCAATCACCTTGCCGAGGCCTCCGCATACGGGACAGGCACCGAGAGGGCTGTTGAAACTGAACATATACTCGTCCGGCTCCCTGAACGTCATCCCGTCCGCCTCGAAGCGGTTGTTGAACTCGCGCATCTCCACACCGCCGGCATCCAGAACTACGTACATCTTTCCGTTACCCTCTGAAAAACAGGTAGATATGGAAGATAGAAGCCTTGTCCTCAGATCGGCATCCATTTCCCCGTCAATCTTCACCCTGTCCACCATCAGCATCAATCCATCCGGAAAAGAATCACCTTCCGAACCCACCAGAATATCGTCAATGCGCAAGGTTCCTGCGGCTGTGGAGTACAATCTGGAATAGCCTTTTTCCTTCAATGCAAGGAGAAGCTCTACCTTATCATCTCTGGCATCCCAACCGAGATCCGCCAGAAGGTAGGCTGCCAAATGCCCTGAAAATGATGTCAGATACGCCATCACGTCATTGGAGCCATGGCACTTGACCTCAACTCCGCTGACCGGAGAGAATGTCCGGCCAATCCTTGCGAAAATGATTCTCAGATAATCATAGATTTCAGTTACCGTGGCCACTGTGGAGCGAGGATTCCTGACATTCACCTTCTGCTCTATGGCAATCGCCGGAGGAATGCCCTCTATTGCCTCCACATCCGGCTTCGACATCCTCCCGAGAAACTGTCTCGCGTATGATGAGAGACTCTCGGCGAAACGTCTCTGGCCCTCCGCAAACAGCGTATCAAAAGCCAGTGATGACTTCCCGGAGCCAGAGACCCCGGTTATCACGGTAAACTTGTTTCGCGGAATTGTGATGCTTATGTTCTTCAGGTTATTGACCTTGGCACCACGTATTACAATATTCTCCCCTGCATCCATATTCTGTCAATGCCGAATTTTATTCTTCTTTAAGAAGACTAAGTTAATCAAATTATTCATAATGACCAAATTTGTCTCAAAGCGGCCGATGGGACAAAAGCAATGCTGAAACACAATGTGTAAATCGGAATAATTTTGTTAAATTTGCGAGTTAAGAATTAAAAATTTATGGCGGAATTGAATTATACCGATGACAATATCAAGACTCTGGAATGGAACGTACACATCCGCCAGCGTCCCGGAATGTATATCGGCAGGTTGGGAAACGGAAACAACGAAAGCGATGGTATCTATGTGATGCTGAAGGAGATTGTGGACAACTCCATAGACGAGTTCGCAATGGGCTTCGGCAAGCAGATTTCCATCAACATTGAGAATAACAAGGTGACGGTAAGGGACTTCGGACGAGGCATCCCGCTTGATTCCGTCGTAAAGGCTACCAACAACCTCAATACGGGAGGAAAGTTCGACGATGCCGCCTTCAAGAAATCGGTGGGTCTGAACGGTGTCGGCGCAAAGGCTGTCAACGCCCTCTCCTCCTCATTCTACATTGAATCATTCCGCGACGGGGAAAGTTCCTGGGCGCAGTACGAAAGGGGCGAGCTGAAGGACTCCGGCAAGAAGACCGGAACAGGGCAGAAAAACGGGACCCTGGTATCGTTCGTGCCTGATTCCCAGCTCTACGGAGCATACGAATACAATATGGACTACGTCGAGACAATGGTAAAGAACTACTCTTACCTCAAGAGAGGGCTTTCGCTTGTGCTCAACGGAGTGGAATACAAGTCCGAGAACGGACTACTCGACCTCGTGAACGAGAGACTGACGGAGGATCCTGTCTATCCGCCGATTCATCTGGAAGGCAATGACATTGAAATCGTTCTCACCCACGGCAACAGCTATGGGGAAAACGTCGCCTCCTTCGTGAACGGCCAGAACACCAGGGATGGAGGAACCCATCTCGCAGCCTACAGGGAGGCCGTGGCCAAGACCCTGAAGGACTTCTTCAAGAAGAACTATGAGCCTCAGGACTGCCGTCAGGGCATTGTCGGGGCAATCAGCATACAGATTCAGGAGCCAAACTTCGAGAACCAGACCAAGACTCTGCTAGGTTCCACCTATATGTGGGAGAAACCGATGCGTGACGAAAACGGCAATGAAGTCAAGGGGCCGGACGGAGCCATCCTCATTGACCGCGGACCTACGGTGAGGTCATTCATCAATGACTTCATTTCCAAGCATCTGGACAACTATCTCCACATGCACATGGACATTGTCCCGAAGCTTGAGGAAAAAATCAAGGCTTCACAGCAGGAGCGGGAGGAAATCTCCGTAATCCAGAAGAAGACCAGGGAGAAGAACAAGAAGGCCAATGTCTATAACAAGAAGCTGAGGGACTGCCGCTACCACTTCTGCGACAAGCTCCCTGCTTCAAAGGCAGAGGAGGGAGAGAAGTCCAGCATTTTCATTACCGAGGGAGACTCCGCAAGCGGAACCATCACCAAGGTGAGAAATGCCAACAATCAGGCCGTTTTCAGCCTCAGGGGCAAGCCGATCAACTGCTACAAGGAAAGTCGCAGGAGGGTCGCAGAGAACGAGGAACTGAACCTCCTTATTTCCGCCCTTGGAGTGGAAGATGACCTCAAGAACCTGAGATACAACAATATAATCGTGGCAACCGATGCCGATGACGATGGAATGCACATCAGGATGCTGGTGCTTACGTTCTTTATGAAGTACTACCCGGACCTCATCAGGCGCGGCCACGTGCACATACTCCAGACACCTCTCTTCAGGGTCAGGAACAAGAAGGAAACCCGCTATTGCTACACCGACGAGGAGAGGGCCAAGGCGATAAAGGATCTGAAGAACGGCGTGGAAATCACCCGATTCAAAGGTCTTGGAGAGATTTCCGCCCACGAGTTCGTGGACTTCATCGGGGAGAACATGCGTCTCGACCCTGTCAAGCTGGCCGAGGACGAGTCCATCTCCAGCATTATGGAATTCTATATGGGCGACAATACCATTGACAGACAGAACTTCATCCGGAAGAACCTCCGCAGTGAGGAGGAACTTGAGGATATTAATATCTAGGAATATGAGCGCTTGGAGCAAATTCTGCGGATTCGCCCTTAAGGCGATGGGCTGGAAATACGATGACGGCCCGGCTCCGGAGGACAAATGCATTATCCTCGGAGTGCCGCACACATCATTCTGGGACTTCGTGGTCTCCTACCTTTACTATGCACAGTTCGACGGTTACAAGGCCTACGTCATGATCAAGAAGGAAATCTTCATAGGCCCTCTCGGCTGGCTTCTGAGGAAGCTTGGAGGCATTCCAGTCGACAGGAAGAACGCGAGCGCAATGGTCAGGAGCCTGATCAAGGAAATGGGAAGTGTTGACAAATTCCACCTTGCAATTGCACCTGAAGGCACGAGAAAGGCCACAAAGAAATGGAAGACCGGTTATCACCTCATTGCCAAGGAAGTTGGCTGCCCTGTCTATCTGGGCTATTTCGACTGGAAGAC
>JALFFZ010000156.1 GCA_022777585.1 Bacteroidales bacterium
CCGGAAATACATCCGGTACTACAATAACGATAGAATCAAATTGAGGCTAAAAGGAAAGAGCCCGGTTCAATACCGAGCTCTGTTCCAATCGAAGGCTTCCTAAATAATGTTAAACCGTCCAACTTTTGGGGGTCACATCAATGCTGCCCTCTTTTTGTTGTTATGACATATCCTCGGGCATGGATTATGCAGCAAGGCTAGAAAACGACTATCAATGGAAAAAAGCATAATTTATCAGATTTTTCCGAGGTACTGGGGAGACCGTGCCGGGAAACAGAAAAAGGGCGGGACGCTGGACGAGAACGGCTGCGGAAAGTTCAGCAACATTGACAGAGAGTCTTTGGACTACTTCAAGTCTTTGGGAGTCACACATTTATGGCTTACGGGCATAGTCCGTCACGCTACAGGTGAGAGCACGGGCGGATGCACAGCTTCTTCTCCGGACTGGGTAAAGGGCAGGGCAGGATCACCCTACGCCATAACTGACTACTATGATGTCAACCCTTATCTCGCCGACAAGCCTGAAAGGAGGATGGAGGAGTTCAAGGAGCTTTTGAAGAGGGTGCACAATGCAGGTTTGAAGGTTATCATTGACTTTGTACCTAATCACGTTGCAAGGGATTACACTTCATTTACAGCGCTTCACCCTGCTCCGACAGGCATGCCGTCACTTGGCTCTGATGATGACAAGAGTGTTCACTGGAGAGAGGAAAATGACTTTTTCTACTATCCGGGCACAGAATTAAAGCTTCCTATCAAATCACAGACATACAAGGAGTTGCCTGCTCTTGCCTCAGGTAATGCTTACACTGCTGAACCGGCTGTCAATGACTGGTATGACACTGTCAAGATCAACTATTGCGACACCCATACAGGGACTTGGGACAAGATGCTTGACATAGTAAGGTTCTGGGCAGGTATGGGAGTGGACGGATTCAGGTGTGATATGGTCGAGCTGGTCCCGGCAGACTTCTTCACATGGCTGATCAGGGAAATTCACAAGCAGTATCCTGAAATTGTCTTCATTGCAGAAGTTTATCAGAAAGAGCTGTATTCCAAGTATATACGTGAAGTTGGCTTTGACCTTTTGTACGACAAGTCCGGAATGTATGATACAATCCGGGCCATTGTCCAGAAAAATACGGATGACAGCGGTGTACCTGTAGAAGCCTGGCAATCTACGAGAAAAATCACCTGGAACTGGCAGTCATTAGGGGATTTGCAGCCATATATGCTCAACTTTCTTGAGAATCACGACGAGCAGCGTTTCGCTTCCGATTTCTTCGGGAAGGATGCGGGGAATGTATTTGCGGCACTCTATGCCTCTCTGTATTTCAACAGGGCTTCGTTCATGATTTATTCAGGACAGGAAGTGGGCGAGAGGGGGATGTATCAGGAAGGTTTCAGCGGCAAGGATGGCAGGAGCACCATTTTCGACTGGTACACATCCGACAAGGTGAGGAAACTGTGGAGGTATATCCATGGCGACATGAAAGCCCTTGACAGAAAGGATGTGGCTCTTCTTGAAAGATACAGATCGGCATTGACACAGGCAACCGGAAACCGGGCAGTCATCAGCGGCTCTACATACGACCTATGCTATTGCAATCTTTCATCGGACGGCTTCTGTGTGGACAGGCATTTCGCTTTTCTGAGGGATTGTGGGGATGATACAGTTCTTGTTGCCTGCAATTTCTCCAATGTGGATGCCGAAATGGAACTGTCAATCCCTGAACACGCATTCCAATGGCTGGAACTCAATGAGACAGAGACGCTTAATCATAACAAGCCAATCCGCCTCAAGGTCCCTGCAATGGATGCTACGGTGGTGAAACTGAGTTAATCTGTTTGGAAATACTAATCCTCGGCCGGCTTTTCCTTAGGAAGGCCGGCTATTGCCTTGTTGGACTTGTGGTCAATGAATGCTGCCAGTTCCTCAGGCAGAACCCTGATTGATGCGTATTTGAACTCCTTTTCGCATTCCAATGCCGCAATTGCTTGAAAATCAATATTCCCGTCAAGTCCGTAAACAGTATCAACAGAAAGGTATCCAATGCCGAGGGATGTGATATTCTGGAAGAAATGGGTGCCCTGACTCGGTTCAACCCTGAAACCTGGCAGACCGTATTCCACAATCATCTTGGCCTCAGAAATCTCGCTCCAGCTTACAGGTATGCCCAGGAAGGGGTCAGCGGTGCCCCATCTGCCCGGACCGATCAGAAGGTATCCTCCATCCTTTGCCTTGAACTCATTGTTGATGGCGGCAATTTCGGCGGCCATCTCTCTGGTCTTCGCCGAATCGAATTTTTCCGGAGGAATGCATACAATATGCCTGATTCCACTGATTACGCCGACTCCAAGGGCCTTTCCGGAAGATACGAATACCCTGTCGAGATCTGCTGCAAAGGCATCGAAATCAATCTCGGATTCAGTTGAGAATGAGCTGATCGGCCTGACCTGAAGGAGTTTCAGGGAGAGGTCCCCATTGTCCCTGAGATCGGCTGCAAATTCCATTTCCACTTCTCCGAGAAGTTCCTTTCTGCATATTGCCATTATCTCTGACAAGGCCTTCGCAAGCGGGTACTTTCCATATTTCAGAATTGCATCGAAGGTGACTATGCGGGAACCGCGGGCCTGTACTCCCGGTACTATTCTCTGATCGGCAAAACTGTAGGTAGAGAACACCAAGTCATTGTGATTGAATGACTCCATGACGTCAGAAACTGAGATATGTGCAAAGTTGACACTTTCATTCCTGGAGATTTTGAACGCTCCCGGCCTGAGGTCAAGGGCGTACATCTTCTTCTGGCAATCACGCATTGCAAGGTCAGGCTGGGAAAGCTGAAGTATCTTCTTCGGGAATTTCGGGCTGAATCTCAATGTCTTACCACCATCCACGACTGACTTTCCGAGGCCGAATACAACATTGACGATTCCGTCCTCAGCCTTCTCATTCGCAATCGGATAGAAGTTCACGCTTCTTCCAACTCCCGAAATCAGAGGGTAATACAGGCCGTCGTGCTCCGAACCGCAGATGCTTTGGAGTATCACGGCCATCTTTTCCTCGCTCTGGAGGTTCCCAGTTGACTGCACGTAGGTCCTGCTGCCGTTGTAATATGCTGAGGCATAAACACTTTTAATAGCTTTATCAAGCATTCGCAGCATCTGGTCCTTATTCTCTGTCAGAGGAATCATATATGTGGAATAGACACCTGCGAAAGGCTGGTAGTTGCTGTCCTCCAACTTTGAACTTGACCTGATTGCAAGCGGGGAATTGACAGTCTTCAGATATACCTTCAGTTCGCCAATGAGCCTTTCCGGAAGCCTGGACGCCACAAATTCCGAGAGAATCTCAGAGTCTGAAAGCTCGGAGTCAATGACATATTGCAGGCCGTTCTCCATTATGAACTGGTCGAAATAGTCAGTGGTTATGACAATTGTCCTCGGGATGGAGATGTTGATTCCCGGATAGGCAAATGACAGGGAATACTTGTCAATCAGCTTGTTAAGGAAAGCCAGTCCCCTCGCTTTTCCTCCAAGGGATCCTTCCCCTAAACGGGCGAATGAGACATATTTGTCGTAGTTCACTGATGAAAACTCGGCAATGATGCCGCGTCCAATAGCCTTCCTGTAAGTCTGGATTTCATTGATCAGGAACTCCCTTGCCTCGGATGCCTCATCGTGATGCACCCGTCTGAATTTCTCTCCGAGAGGGAAGAGCCCCCTTGCAAAGAACCATTTTGAGAACATATTCCGGGAGGTATTCCGGACCAGAATATCGTCCGGCACGTTTCCTATCACCTCTTCAAGTTCCTGAAGATTGGCGGCCCTGCCGTATTCCTGGCCCTTTCTGCCCCTGAAGACAAAGTCCCCGAAGCCGAATTCAGACTTGATATAGTCTGAAAGTTGGAGAAACAGTGTTCTGGAGTACTTCCTGAGGAAGCCTACGCCTATTCTCTGGGCCGTTTCCGCAAGACTTCCCTGAGATGACTGGAGGAGAACCGGCATGTGCGGGTCATCATTTCTGATATAGTTCACAAGATCAATCCCGGCGTCAAGTTTCTCAGTGGACGGGGCATCACCCTTGTGGACAACCATTCCCACATCTGAGATGATACCGAGGAAATGTCCACGATATTTCTCATATATGTTGCGGGCTTCATCATAGCAGGTGGCAAGCAGGATTTTTGGTCTGGAACGCTTCCTGTTCTTCTGCTGATCCTCATTCAAGGTCTCTTTAAGGAACTCATTGCTCTGCGTTAGAATAAGTTTATATAACTCTGGTAAATACGTTGAATAATAACGTATTGAATCTTCTACAAGCAATATTGCCTGTACCCCGACCTCGAGGATGTCATTGTCCGCATTGTGCTTGTCCTCGAAGAGTTTGATGATTGCGAGAATGAGGTCGGCATTGCCGTGCCAGCTGAATACGAAATCAACTGCGGAATCGGTCCTGGATGTAATCTTGCGCCTGATCTCCTTCGAATAATGCATAAGGAGCACGAAAGGTATATTCCTTCCTTCAGACTTCAGTTCTGCGGCCAATGGGAATATATCCTTGTCAATCTCATTGTACATACAGATAATCATATCAATGTCAGGCTCCTGTGCAAGGATTTTCCTGGCATCGTCAGCTGATTCCGCCCATTCGAACGTAGGCGGATCGGACATATTCAGGCCCACATATTCCTTATATACCTGCGACTCAATCTGGCCGTCCTCCTCCATAATGAAGGCATCGTAATTGCTGCAAATCATCAGGATCCGCCTGATTCTGATTTTAATCAGGGAATTGTAGTCCGGGGTCCTGAAATCTTCAGGGCGTATGTTGCTGTAATCTATGTCCATAGGAATGGAAGTATGATTTCTGTATAATGCAGACTATTGGATTTCAATCAGAGCAGTCCGGGATCCAAGCTCCTCCTCCTGAACTCAGCCACTGTGATGGCAGTGGCAATGGCAGCATTGAGGGACTCCGAGCCATTTTCCTTGAAGCGCGGTATCAGGAGCCTTCCCGATACCTTCGCACCGACCTCGGATGATATCCCGTTGGATTCATTGCCGATGACAATGACAGACGGCCTCTTATCACCACACTCCAGATCCTGACTGTAAATGTTGCAACCGTCGAGAAAAGTGCCGTAAACTTCACCGCCACAATCTTTTGCAATGTCACAGAGCATCGAAATCGAGGCATAGTGGAACTTGACTCTGAAAATTGCGCCCATAGTAGCCTGGACAACTTTCGGATTGAAGATGTCCACGGTGTCCGGACTGGCGAATACAGCCTTGACATTGAACCAGTCAGCAATCCTCAATATGGTGCCCAGATTGCCTGGATCCCTTATTGAATCCAAAGCTATGAACAATCCCGAACCTCCTAAAGCATCTCTGTAGTTATCTTCAGTTTCCAGCCTGATATCCAGTGGCTTTCTAACCAAAGCAAGTACGGGAGAACCTGAGGCTGTCGCAGAAATCCTCTGCATTGCGGCATCGCCGATGTCATCCCTCCGATAAATTTTCTCGACTATGAAGCCGGATTGTCCGGCCTCATCCACCAGCTTCTCTCCCTCCACAATAAAAAGACCCGTCCGGTCCCGGAACTTTTTGTCCGAGAGAGAACGGATCATCTTTATTTCACTTGCCGTGAGCATGTCAATAACCGAGAATCTTCAGCATTGAGTCGTAACTCTGCTCAGGAGCGAACTCCTTTGTGATGAGCTTGCCATCCTTGTCTCTGTCAATGATGATATGCTTCGGTGAAGGCTGGAGGCAATGCTTTACTCCACCATAGCCGGATATGGCCTCCTGGTATGCTCCAGTGTGGAAAAATCCAATGTAGAGCGGGTCTCTGCGGCTCCTTACGGTAGGGAGGAAGATCGCATTGGCGTGAGCCTCGGAATTGTAATAGTCCTTGCTGTCACAGGTGAGTCCGCCAAGGAAAACCCTGTGATACTCGTCATTCCACTTGTTCAGCGGCAGGAGGATGAACCTCTGGTTAAGCCCCCAGGTATCCGGAAGGCAGGTCATGAATGAGTTGTCAACCATATACCAGCACTCCCTGTCATTCTGCTGCTTTACATCCAGCACCTTGAAGATTGTCGCTCCGGACTCACCGACGGTGAAATTTCCGAACTCGGAATAGATGTCCGGAACCGGAACGCCGTGCGACTCGCACATCGTCTTGATCTGATATATGATTTCCTCAATCATATACTTGTAGTCGTAATCCCAAGTCAATGAGGTCTTTATAGGGAGTCCGCCACCGATATTGAGGGAATCCAGCTCAGGACAGATCTGCTTCAAATCGCAATAGAGATTGAGACATCTTGAAAGCTCGTTCCAATAGTAGGAAGTGTCCCTGATGCCTGTATTGATGAAGAAATGCAGCATCTTGAGCTTGAACTTCGGGTTCTTGCTGATGCCATTCTTGTAGAACGGAATGATGTCGCTGTATCGTATTCCAAGCCTGGATGTGTAGAAGTCGAAGGACGGCTCCTCCTCGGCTGCAATCCTGATTCCAAGGTTTGTAGGCACCTCTGTCAGGTCATCCAGGTCCTCAAGCTCGTTCTTGTTGTCGAGGACAGGAATCACATTGTGCCAGCCGGAATTCAGGAAATCGGCAATATTCTTGATGTACTGCGGGCGTTTGAAGCCATTGCAGATCACGATCAAGTCCTTGTCCACCAAACCTTTATCCTTGAGACATTGGATAAGGTTCAAATCGTATGCGGATGAAGTCTCGATGTGGACATTGTTCTTCAATGCCTCCTCGAGAACGAATTCGAACTGCGAACTCTTCGTACAGTAGCAATAGTGGTACTCTCCTTCGTAGCTTACCTTGCTCATCGCATTGCGGAACATCCGCTTGGCTCGCTGTATCTGGCTGGAAATCTTAGGTAAATAAGTGATTTTCAGAGGAGTACCATACTCCTTGACAATATCCATCATATTGATGTCATTGACAATCAGGGACCCGTCTTCAACCCTGAATTCGTCCTGAGGGAAATCGAAGGTCTGTCCGACCAAGTCGATATACTTGTTCTTCATCCTTTAAAACAAAATAGTAAGGTTTTTGGTTAAACATAGACCGATTCCGGCACTTTCCGGAATCGGTTTGCAAATATAGTTCAACAAAATGAAAATACTCACTATTTATTTGAGTTTATCTTTCAAAAAGCATAATTTTGTATCCTGTAACCCTTACAAAACAATTTTTGGGTATTCTCCTGATTGCTGAAGAGGTATTATTGTTGACATTAATGGTGAAATTCTACAGAGCGGCTCTGATATTGATTCTGCCTGCGGCAATGCTGGCATCGTGCAGCACGACCCGTGTCCTTGCCGATGGGGAATGCCGGCTTGCAAAGAATGAAGTCCGGATAGAAGGGGACACCAGGCTCAATGCCGGCAATCTCGGCCAGTATGTCAAGCAGAAACCGAATTCAAGCCTGATTTTCGGGTGGAACCCCTTCCTGAATGTATATAACTGGACAGGCGGGAAGGACAATTTCTTCGGAAGACTTTTCCGTAAAATAGGAACTCCTCCTGTGGTTTTCAATCCTGACCTTGTGGAGTCATCTGCGGAAAACATTGAAAGACATCTTGAGTATCTCGGGTATTACGGCTCCACCGTAGAGCCGGTAGTGGATATCAGGAAGAAAATCGCAAAGGTTACTTACAATGTCACACCCGGACTCAGGTATAAAATCAGCGAAATTGAGTACAAGCTTCCGGACAACCCTGTGTTCCAGGCATCATTCCATGCCGACACATCCAGGACATTAGTCAGGAAAGGGGATTATCTTTCAGAGGAAATTCTGGAGGCAGAAAGCCAGAGGGCATCCGCATATTACCGAAACTCAGGCTATTACAGCTTTTCCAAGAATAATTTCTTCTTTCAGGCAGACACTCTTGGAACGCCGGGCAAGGCTGTCCTGGAGTACAGAATCAACGAATATACCAGAAACGAGAAGCCTTCAGACGCAGTCCCGTTCCGTCAATACCGCTTCGACAAGGTAGAGATTTCCCATCCTGAAAATTTTCATATCAGGGAGAAATTGCTCCGCAACCTCAATACGATCATTCCCGGTGAATTCTATGGTGAGAATGTCGTAAACAACACATACTCAAGGCTTTCCTCATTGAGTATATTGGGTGGGGTGAATATTGAGGTGACTGAGTCGGACACTGCTGCAGTCAATGCGGCAATCTCCCTTACTCCCTCAAAACTGATTGGATTCAAGTTCAATATCGAAGCTTCCTCCAACTCCAGCGGACTGTTCGGAATATCCCCGGGACTATCCTTCTTTCACAAGAATATTTTCCGCGGGGGAGAGGTGCTTAACGTGAACTTCAGGGGCAATTTCCAGTTCAAGTTCAATGACGATATCCGCGCCAACGAATTCGGCGTATCGGCCGGACTGAGGTTTCCGCGCTTCCTGCTCCTCTCTGGAGACAAGTTCAGGAAGACCGTGCCAAGTACCGAAATAAAAGCTTCATATAACTACCAGGACAGGCCTGAATATAAAAGGAATATAATCTCTACTTCATATACGTACTCCGGCTCTCACAAGAAGTTGTACTTTCAGTTTTCGCCGATACAGCTGAACATTGTAAGGCTCTTCAACATAGACCCTGCTTTCTATGAATCACTGTCCGGCAACCCGTTCATGAGGAATGCTTATCAGGACCACTTCGACTTCGGTCTGGGCGGTACTCTGTACTACACCACGAACACTGACGTGACTCCTCACAGCACCTACCATTATTTCCGATTCCAGCTGAATTCCGCAGGAAACCTGCTCAGCCTGTTCAATCCTGTGATGCCCAAGAACCCGGATGGCTCAAGAACAATCTGGAACACACCGTATTCCCAATATGTCAGAGGAGAGCTCACGGCTGGAAAGACTTGGGTTTTCGGCAAGAACGACAGGCAGTCTGTAGCAACGAGGCTTCTAGCCGGAGCCGGTTTTGCATACGGCAATTCCGAGGCCCTGCCTTTCGAGCAGCATTTTTATGCGGGTGGAGCCAACAGCCTCAGGGGTTGGCAGGCCAGAAGTGTGGGACCTGGGCTTTCCGCAAAGGACACGACCTTCGTAATTCCAAACCAGACTGGCGATATGAAGCTTGAGGCCAATCTGGAATACCGTTTCGGTCTGTTCTGGAAGGTGAATGGTGCGCTTTTCCTGGATGCCGGAAACGTCTGGACTTTTAATGACAAACAATATGACGGGGCATCGCAAGGCACCAATTCAAGCATTCCCGCAACCAATCCGGGTAAAATTTCAGCCGGGAACTTTATCGATGGCATAGCAATGGACTGGGGTGCCGGACTTCGCCTGGATCTCAACTTCATTCTTGTCCGCATTGACCTCGGCATTGTTCTCCGCGACCCGTCCAGAGAGGCAGGCAATCGCTGGGCACCGCCATCACGATGGTTCAGGCGGGATGGATTCTCGGTGCATTTTGGCGTCGGATATCCTTTTTAATTCCCCCCTGCCCCCATTACGGGGGAGGGCGCTACGTGCGCACCATCGCCGCGGGCCAGCGCTTCGCTGTTCTTCGCGCGGCGGCTGATGCCGCCTGCAGACTTCGTCTGCTTAAAAGTGCTTCGTAGGTGGGTTATTAGATTTCCTGACACCTTTACGGGGGAGGGCGCTACGTGCGCACCATCGCCGCGGGCCAGCGCTTCGCTGTTCTTCGCGCGGCGGCTGAGGATATGAAATCACTTCTTGTAATACTTTGGCCAGCAGGCTTCCAGATAAGACTTCAGGATATCCTCGTGACGATTCTCGGCAGGATTGTAGAAAACCTTGCCTGTCAGGCCGGCAGGCATGAACTCCAGATCGGCGAAATGACCGGGATAATCATGGGCATACTTGTAGCCATCACCGTAGCCAAGCTCCTCCATCAGCCCGGTCGGAGCATTCCGCAAATAAAGGGGAACAGACTCGGCCTGAGTCTTTTTGGCTACACCAAGTGCCTCATTGATAGCCATGTAGGCTGAATTGCTCTTCGGCGACGAAGCCAGGTAGATAGTCGTTTCAGCCAAAGGAATCCTGCCCTCAGGCATACCTATGGAAGACACAGTCTGAAAACACGCATTCGCCAGAAGCAGCGCATTTGGGTTGGCGAGACCAACATCTTCGGCAGCCGATATGCACAGTCTCCGGGCAATGAACTTCGGATCCTCGCCGGCATCGAGCATCCTTGCCAGATAATAAATTGCAGCATTAGGATCCGAGCCCCGTACACTCTTTATGAAAGCGGAAATAATGTCATAATGCATTTCCCCACCCTTGTCATACCTCGCGACATCGGATTGAATACAGGACTCAACAGTCTGATTGTCAATAATTACCTTCTCTCCGGCAGGAACCGAATCCACCACCAGCTCAAGAATATTCAACAACTTCCTCGCATCCCCTCCCGAGTATCTGAAGAAAGCTTCAGTCTCCTTCAGTTCAATATCCCTGTACCTCAAAATCTCATCATTGGCAATAGCCCGTGTCGCCAACTCGCGCAGATCCTCAGCACCGAGCGGCTTGAGAACGAATACCTGACATCTTGAAAGAAGGGGATTGATCACCTCGAAGGAAGGATTTTCGGTCGTTGCGCCGATAAGGACAACCGTTCCGTCCTCCACAGCCCCCAGAAGAGCATCCTGCTGTGCCTTGTTGAACCTGTGAATCTCATCGATAAAAAGAATCGGGGCAGGTCCTGAAGCAAATACCGAACTGTTCTCCGCCTTTGCCCTGTCAATAACCTCACGAACATCCTTCACGCCGGAGGACACGGCGGAAAGAGTATAGAAATCTCTATCTAGAGTATTGGCCACAATCCTGGCAAGAGTAGTCTTTCCCACACCGGGTGGACCCCATAGAATAAACGAAGAAACATTGCCCGAAGACAGCATCCGCCACAGAACCGCCCCCTCTCCGACAATGTGTTTCTGCCCCGAATACTCCTTCAGCGAGGTCGGTCTCATCCTTTCCGGAAGTGGAGGGAGCATTCTGTTCATTTCTTTTATGTTTTGAACACTCATATATTCAAATTATTGACTATTAAATAGTGAAACATTATTGTTAGCACTATTAACAAAAATGTTATAATTAATCAGGCAATCAATTCTTCACAAAGATAACCTAAAAAGAGATAAAATGACTAAATTTGTACTGATAAAAGGAAAACAAATAGACTGTTAGAAATGAAAAAGACAAAAATTATCTGCACCGTAGCAGACAACAGGTGCGATGTGGATTTTATCAGGAGCCTTTATGAGAACGGAATGAACGTAGTCCGCATCAATTCCGCACACGCCACAATCGAGGGTGCTGGAAGAATCGTGGAAAACGTCCGGAAAGTCTCCGACCGCATCGCAATATTAATAGACACCAAGGGCCCCGAAGTCAGACTAACCCGCATGAACGACTCCGTGGGCTTTGTCGCACATACGGGTGAAATGCTGGAAATCCTCGATGACCCGACATCTCCCTGCACAAAAGGTTGCCTCAGGACAACATATCCAAATCTCTCAGTCGATGTTCCCATCGGTTCGGATATCCTGATTGACGACGGTTCCGTTGACTTGTCGGTCGTGGACAAAAGTGAAGGCCGGCTTCTCTGCAGAGTAATGAACGAGGGCCTGATAAAAGGCCACAAGAGCGTAAATGTGCCTTCTGTCCACATCAACCTTCCGGCATTGACAGAAAAGGACAAAAAATTCATTGACTGGGCAATTGACGCAAACATTGATTTCATAGCCCACTCATTCGTCCGGAGTTCGGATGACCTGAAGGAAATTCAGGAAATTCTGGACGCAAGGGGAAGTCACCTGAAGATAATCTCCAAAATCGAAAACCAGCAGGGCGTGGACAATCTCGACGACATACTCACATATTGCTACGGCGTAATGGTCGCCAGGGGAGATCTCGGAGTAGAGATTCCTGCAGAACGCATACCGCTGATACAGAAGGAGATAGTCAAGAAATGCAGGGATAGGAAAAAGCCTGTGATCATTGCCACGCAGATGCTCCAGAGCATGATTGACAACCCGCGCCCGACAAGGGCGGAAGTTACCGACATTGCCAATGCCATATTCCAGAGCGCAGACGCAATCATGCTGAGCGGGGAAAGCGCATACGGAAAATATCCGGCTGAAGCTGTAAATACGATGACCAGAATCGCAATCGAGACGGAGAAGACCATTGACGTAAATCTGGAGCTGGATCTCAGGAAAACTCAGAAGCCCGTGGCTGTAGTGCTGGCAAAATCGCTTGTCGCAGCGACCCTCGAACTCCCTGTGAAAGCCATAATATTCGACACCTACACAGGCCGTGTCGGAAGATATCTATCGACATTCAGACCTAAAGTGCCAATTTATGCAATGTGCTATAACGATTATACCATGAGGGAGTTAGGACTTGTATTCGGAGTGAATACCTATCCGTTCTCCAAGGTCAGGGACAAGGAAGAATTCGCAGCGAAATCCATCGAGATACTCTCCTCAGAGGGCATAATCAGAAAAGGCGACCTCGTGGGCTTCATAGGCGGAGTCTTCGGCGCACAGGTAGGCGCAACTTATATGGAATTGAAATATATCTGATATTGAGAAGGTTACGTATCATATTCTGCCTTGCTTCCATCATTCTGTCATCTGGGATTTCCCACGGACAGAAGATTGAAGCGGGAGTGAAATCCTCAGCCAGGTCATTCGGTGCTGCCATTGACATAAGGGGAAGACAATCCACTTCCAGGGTTGAAATATGTGCGGATCTCTACAAAGTCATTGACGGTACTTTCTCCAGCCCGGGCTTCAGAGCCGGATATCAGATAAGTTTCCCGTTGATATGCAAGGTCTTGAGCGAATCTTGCACCTTCCGGTTCGAAGCGGGACCTGGAATGACGGCGGGCTTTGTCCGTGATGGCGATAAGGACAGGGGACTGATGGGAGGAGTTTCCGGGATAGCCGTCATTGACTTGATCTTCAATAAATTGACAATATCCTGTTCGGCTATGGCAATTCTGGGCTTCCATCTCAACTACCACAATTCCGAATTCGGGACCCTTGATCTGTACCGCAACGGACTGAAATATTCCGGAATTCCGGAAATCACCATAAAATACAGATTCTGATGCGCAGATTCATTCTCATAACACTCGCCGCAGCCATTCTTTTTCCTTCGCAGATGTCAGGGAAGGGGTTCAGATGGGGTCTGGAATGGGGAGCTTCCGGAATCTGCCATTCCAATGCCTACTGTGTATATACAGCTGATGAAGGCTTTATTGTCGAGTACAGGAAAATATCGAACCGGCTGCACGTGAACGGGACGTTGGAGGGCTTCGTAGGCATTGATTTCGCCCAAAGGCTGAACATCTCCCTTCACAGCGGCTATGCCGGAATTGCGGACGGCGAAAGGGGAGTGCCACTTTCATTGCGGCCGACATTGCGCCTGGGCAGGAACCCGGATGGCGGGGGAGCCTCTCTCTTTGCCGAAGGGGGAGTTTTCTTCCGGAAAAATGCTGACATTTCAATGTTTGCAAAACTCGGAACCGGTTGGAGGACAACACTTTCGCAGCATCTGGCCCTGGATTTCAACGCTGGTCTTCAGGTTTCAAGGACACATCCGGATATTTACGATAAATATTCAGGACGATATCTGAACGGGAAATCCGTAAGAGGACTCAAATGCTTCAATGCAGGCTTTTTCCTGACGACAGCACTGGTATTCTGAATGATCATTATACGGGCAAGGTATTTTTTTCAAGTTTCTTGGCTGAAAATGATTATATTTGCAAAATGGAATAAACCCTAAAACAAAATGGAATCGAAATTCATAAAATACGTTGGGACTGATGACCTCAGGGATTTTCTCTTTGAAAATCAATGGACTCTGCCTGAAGGAGTCGCATACAACTCCTATGTGGTAGCCGATGAAAAGACAGCACTCATTGACACAGCCGCAGCAGCATTCGGTGACAAGTTCATTGCGGAAGTAAAGAGGGCAACCGGAGGAAAACCGGTGGATTATCTCATCATTAACCACATGGAGCCGGACCATTCCGCCCTGATTGCGCTCGCCAGGAAAAACTGGCCTGATATGACAATAGTCACCAATGCCAAGGCCGTACCGATGGTGGCCGGATATCACGGAATCACAGATAACATATTGATAGTTAATGAGAACGATACCCTTGACCTGGGGCATTGTTCTCTTGTTTTCAAAATGACCCCCATGGTCCACTGGCCGGAGACAATGATGACATATCTTCCTGAGGAAGAGACACTTTTCTCCGGAGATGCCTTCGGCTGTTTCGGTGCCCTGAAAGGCAGGGGAGAAGACCATTTCGAAGAATTCAGGGACGAGATGGTGAGATATTACGCCAGCATTGTCGGAAAATACGGCCAGACAGTCCAGGCTGCGATGAAAAAGCTCGCAGGAGTACCTGTATCAAGGATTTGCAGCACTCACGGCCCGGTCTGGGAGAAGGACATCCCGAAAGTCCTGGACATCTATGACAGAATGAGCAGATACCAGACCGCGAAGGGTGTCTGCATCGTATATGGCTCAATGTACGGAAACACTGCTGAAGCCGCAAAAGCCATTTACGAGGAATGCAAGGCAAGAGGAATCAAGTGCGCGATTCATGACGCCGTCACGGAAAATCCTTCATTCATATACAAGGACATATTCGAATATGACACGCTCGTTTGCGGCGCGCCTACGTACAACAATGAAATTTTCCCGGCTGTAGCGCACATTCTCAAAGGCGTCGCGGCCAGAATGATCAAAAATCACAAATTCGCCGCATTCGGCTCCTATACCTGGGTCGGCGGCAGCGTCAAACTGATGAACCTGATGGCGGAATCAGCCGGGCTTCAGGTGCTTGGCGAAGGAATGCCGTTCAAGCAGGCTTTCTCGCAGGCCAAGCCTGACATCAAGGCGTTTGTGGACATCCTTGAAGCTTAGACTCCCCTATAAAAGACTTGTTACACAATTTATATTATGTTAAGTTAGACTATGGTCCTCACATTCCTCACCCTACTCGGAGCCGTAGGTCTATTCCTCTACGGAATGAATCTGCTCAGCAACGGAATCCTGAAACTGACCGGTGACAGATTCACTACCTGGCTCAGCCTGGCCAAGAGAAATCCGATTTCCAGCATTGCCTCCGGAGCCGGGATGGCGGCAATAGCCGAATCCTCGAGCGCCGCGACCGTGGCGATCGTCAGCTTCGCCAATGCTGGAGCGATAACCCTCGCCCAGTCAATCCTGATGATAATGGGAGCCAATATAGGAGCCACCTTAACCGCTTGGTTCATAGCTGTTTTCGGATTCAGTCTGGGAATCGGGGCCATATCCTACCCTTTCATAGCCCTCGGCTTCGTCCTCCTTCTGATGAAAGGCAGGAAGAGAAAAATCGCAGGCGAATCCATATTGGGCTTCGCATTCATCTTCCTGGGAATGTCGTATATGATGAACAATTTCCCGGCAGCAGGAGAAATGACGGAAATAAAGGCCGCATTTGACAGCTTCACCGGCAACGGATTCCTTTCAATCCTCCTCTTCATGGCCGCCGGATGCATTCTCGCGTTCGCCTGCCAGAGCACTGGTGCCATAACACTTACAATGGTTATCGCATCCTGCGGATGGATCAGCTTCGACATGGCCGCTGCAATGGTGATGGGTGAAAACATCGGTACCACCATAACCGCCAATCTCGCAGCCTCCGAAGCCAATCTTCAGGCCAAGAGAGCGGCCCTGGTACATACCCTTTTCAACCTCATCGGCGCCATTCTTATCTTACTGACATTCAAGCCATTCCTTAAGCTGATAGGCTTGATGGTCACCGGACTCGGACTGAACAATCCGTACCTTGGATCGCTTTCTTCAGGAAGAGAAGCCGTCCTTTCGGGTGTCTATGGAATAGCCATTTTCCATACCATGTTCAACTTTCTGAACACCTGCGTACTGGCCTGGTTCACTAAGCCGCTCGAGAGGCTGATGACGCTCCTGGTCAAGAAGCAGGAAGGCACATCCGAGGAAGAATCCAGGCTCAAATTCATATCAGCCCGCCATTTCAGCTCCCCTGCCATCGGCATTGGCCAGGCATTCAAGGAAATAGCAGGCTTCGGCGAAGAGCTGAGCAACGGCTTCGGATACGTCAGGAAGGCATTGAACGAGAGCGATCCTGACAAATTCGAGGAATACAGGATGTCACTCGTCCAGCTTGAAGAAATCTCTGACAAGATGGAATATCAGATAGCCGATTTCCTTAACGGGCTTACTACAGAGCCACTTACTGATGAGGAAGCTGACGAGGTCAAGATACTTTACAGGGTCATCGGTGAGCTCGAAAGCCTCGGCGACAGCGGCGAGAACATCAGCCGCATTCTTGAACGCGAAAGAGTACACAACCGGAAATTCGACGACAAGGCAGTAGCCAACATCAATCTCATGATTGACGCCGTGACTGAAGCCTATGAGGTAATGGTCGCTAACTTGAAAACCGCTATTTCCGGCAATCTCAATGATATAAGCAACGCCTACGAGGCCGAAAACAGAATCAATGAGACCAGGAACAGGCTCAGGAACGAGGGCATTAACCAGATTGGCCAGCAAACAGGCAACTACCAGTCTCTCAACTACTTCCTCGACATTATCTCTGAGCTTGAGGCTATGGGAGACTTTATGATCAACGTATCACAGGCAGTATCGAAACGAAAGGCCAGCTGAGCTGGTCAGACCTTTATGGAAACCTGATTTACAATGAGAAAGAAAAAGACTGACATTATCCTCGAAAACGTACTGATTGAGGGGGTTGCCGCAGAGGGAAAGGCAATAGCGAGAATCGACGGGGTTGTTCTCTTCGTCGAATACGCTGTTCCGGGAGATGTGGTCAACGTCAAGATTATAAAGAAGAAGAAAAACTACATGGAAGGCGTAATCACCTCAATGATAAAGCCTTCCGAGCAGAGAATGGAGCCTTTCTGCGAGCATTTCGGAATATGCGGAGGCTGCAAATGGCAGCATCTCCCCTACGAAATGCAGCTCCAGGCCAAGCAGCAGCAGGTATATGACCAGCTCGTACGGATAGGACATCTCAGCATACCTGAGATTTCTCCGATAATCCCTTCCGACAATACGAGATACTACCGCAACAAGCTGGAATTCACATTCTCCTCCAAAAGATGGATCTACGGAGACGAGGACCCCGAAAGCTTGAGTCCTGAAGAACGCTGCGGACTCGGTTTCCATGTAGGAAGATTCTTCGACAAGGTTCTGGATATCAAGCATTGCTGGCTTCAGAAAGAGCCTTCCAACAGAATCAGGCTCTTCATGAAGGACTATGCCCTGAGGCACGGTCTGGAGTTCTACAACATAAGGGAAAATACAGGTTTCCTCCGCAATATGGTGGTCAGGAGCAACACTGCGGGCGACATAATGCTGACTGTCGTTTTCTCTCGTGAAGACCACTCTCTGATGGATCCTTTCCTTTCATCCATAGCTGAAGCATTTCCGGAGATAAAGTCACTTTACTACGTAATAAACAGTAAGTTGAACGACTCTATTTCCGACCAGGAATGCATCCTCTACAAGGGTGAAGACGCAATCTGGGAAAGGATGGAGAACCTCAGATTCAAGATTGGTCCAAAATCATTCTACCAGACAAACAGCGAACAGGCATACAAACTTTACTCTGCGGCACGGAATCTGGCGGCGTTGGAAGGTGGCGAGGTGGTTTACGACCTCTACACCGGAACCGGAACCATTGCGCAGTTCGTTTCCGCCAAAGCCTCGAAGGTAGTAGGCATCGAGTATGTAAAGGAAGCCATTGACGACGCCAATGTCAATGCGGAGGCCAACGGAATCACCAACTGCCGCTTCTATGCAGGAGATATGAAGGACGTGCTTACTTCCGACTTCATTAAGGAAAACGGCACGCCTGAGGTAATGATAATTGATCCCCCAAGGGCAGGAATGCATCCTGACGTGGTCAAGACCATACTTGAGGCTGCTCCACAGCGTATTGTCTATGTCAGCTGCAATCCGGCCTCCCAGGCCAGAGACCTCGCAATGATGTCAGAGCAATACGAGATTACCGCCGTACAGCCTGTGGATATGTTCCCGCAGACCATTCACGTGGAGAATATCTGCGCGTTGACAAGAAAATGATGCGCATATTCTGCGAAGATTGTTATATTTGTATTTAAACAACTACTTATGATTCTTCAGATATTGATTTTGATAGCCGGCCTGGTTCTCGTGGTCGGAGGAGCGGAGGCCCTCGTGGAAGGATCCTCCTCTGTCGCAAGAAAGTTCGGCATAAGCGAATTCGTCATCGGACTGACCATCGTGGGAATGGGAACATCCGCTCCCGAGATGGTTGTAAGTTTCATAGGAGCATTCAAGGGCAATGCCGACATAGCCGTTGGCAATGTGATAGGTTCCAACATCTTCAACACGATGCTCATCCTTGGAATCACGGCAATGATTCTTCCTATGGGAATTACCTCCATGAACCGCAAGAAGGACATTCCCATCAACATTGTCGTAACGGTTCTCCTGATTCTTCTCGGAATCAATTTCACCATCTTTGGAGCAGGAGCTGACAGGCTCAGCAGAATCGACGGAGCCGTGCTCCTGGCATTGTTCTGCGTATATATGTACATTTCGTTCCGCTACGATGTCCCGGAATCTTCATCTGAAGAGGTGAAGGAAAGGAAAATCGGCTGGTCTCTCCTTCTCATCGCAGCAGGATTGGCAGCCCTGATCCTCGGCGGAAGACTCTTCGTCAACTCCGCTGAAATCATTGCCAAGATGCTGAAAGTCAGCGACAAATTCATTGCAATCACAATTCTGGCAGGCGGCACTTCCCTTCCTGAACTTGCGACTTGCGTGGTGGCTGCAGCCAGGAAAAAAGGCCAGCTCGCCCTCGGCAACATCATCGGCTCCAACATGTTCAACATATTGCTGATACTTGGTGGTTCAGCATTGATCAATCCGCTTTCGCTCAACAACATAAGCCTCGTAGATCTCGGCATGCTCCTGATGAGCGCCCTCCTGATATGGTCAAGCATCTATGTCGGGAAGCGGAACCAGATCGACAGGGCGGACGGTGCAATTCTCGTGATTCTCGACATTGCATATATGGCCTGGCTCATTATCAAGGGATAGTACTAAAATCTAATACATTATGGCTTTCAAACCAACAAATTACAAGCTGCTTAACGTGGCTGACGGACGAGTCTTCGAAGATGAAGGCTGGACTTTATCGGATCCGGAATCTGACGCGCCGTCACTAATACGCGCCGTATATGAAAAATCAAGATTCGAACCGCTCGAGGGCAGGAAAGGACTTTACAGATACGCCAACTGGCTGCCAATCAAGAAGACTTTGAGAAACAGCCATGCCCCTGTCACATACAAGAGCAAGGGACTGGCCAAGATGCTCGGGATGGACAATCTCTACATCACATTGTCAGGATACTGCCCGAAATTCGGCGCCAAAATGGAAACATGCTCGTTCAAGGAGACGGAGGCTTTCTCCGTGTGCGCAAGGCTTCCGAAGAACAACAAGCGGATTCTCGTAGTCCAGTCTGCAGGCAATACAGCCAGGGCATTTGCGAAAGTCTGCTCCGACAACAACATTCCAATCGTAATCTGCATACCTAAGGACAATGCAGGAGACCTCTGGTTCACCAAGAAGCTCTCATCCTGCGTGAAAGTTATCGCAACACCGTCAGGTACAGATTATTACGATGCCATTGCCCTTGGCGAAAAGATTTGCCAGAACCCGAGATTCATGGCCGAGGGCGGCGCGAAGAACGTGGCCAGACGTGACGGAATGGGCACCACAGTACTTTCTGCCGTGGAAGCAATCGGAAGGATTCCTGATGCCTATTTCCAGGCGGTAGGAAGCGGAACAGGAGCCATCGCAGCCTGGGAAAATGCTGAAAGACTTGCCGCTGACGGACGTTTCGGGGAGAACAGGATGAGAATCTATGCCAGCCAGAATTCACCGTTCACACTCATGTACGATTCCTGGAAGGCACATAGCAGAAGTCTCGTTCCAATCACCCCTGAAGAGTCGCGCAGGAAGGCAGAGGTCATTCTCGGAAAAGTACTTTCCAACAGGAAACCGCCATACAGCATAGCCGGAGGCCTTTTCGATGTACTGGAAAAATCAAATGGAGACATGTTCAAGGTCAGCAACGACGAAATTGTCTATTGGGTTGTCCAGTACATCAATCTTGAGGGTTATGACATCTTCCCTGCATCTGCCTGTGCAGTAGCCAGCCTGAAGCAGGCCCTCGATGCAGGCATTGTAAAGAAGGACGAAACCGTGATGCTCAACATCACAGGAGGCGGACTGTTCAATGCGACCAAGAAGGGATATGTCATCAAGGAGCCGGATCTCATCCTGAGTCCTGACCAGCCTGCCGAGGAAATCATTATGGCCGTTGACAAGCTATTTTAATAAATTCAATTAATGCCGCTGAACATCACCCCAGTTGACACCTTGAGTGTAGCCGATTCGGCGAAGGTCGCAATCGCGAATATGGCCAATGAACTGCTCAACAATCCGGACCAGTTCTTTCAGAACCTTCTTTACGATGCAGTCTCGTTCGCCTTGAAAGTAGTCGCAGCGCTGATAATCTATTCAATCGGCGCCTGGCTGATCAAGCGTGTCAAGGGGATGCTCAGGCGGGTTTTCGAGAAGCGTCATACTGAGGGGACTCTCGCTACTTTTATCAACAGCCTGGTTTCCATTTCCCTGACAGTTCTGCTTATCATGATTACGGTCAGCACGCTTGGAGTGAACACTACATCACTAGCAGCTGTGCTGGCTGCAGGAGGTATGGCAATCGGTATGGCTCTGAGCGGCACTGTACAAAACTTTGCCGGAGGTATAATGATATTGATTTTCAGACCTTTCAAGACTGGTGACTATATTGAAGCTTTAGGTTACTTCGGAAAGGTTTCAGAAGTCAATATCGTGAGCACAAAGCTCAGGACATTCGACAACAAGACCATCATCCTTCCGAACGGAGCCCTCTCAAACGGCAATATCCAGAATTACTTCGAGCACGAGGTCAACCGCCTGGAATGGCTCGTCACCCTGGAATACGGAGTTGACAACGCCAAGGCCAAGGAGGCCATGATGGAGATCCTGAAAAACGACCCGAGAATCCTGGATTCCACCACACCGGGTGCAGCCAATCCTTTTGTAGGGCTCAATGCAATGAAAGACAGCTATGTGGAGTACACGATGAAGGCCTGGGTCAAAACTGCAGACTACTGGGATGTAAAGTATGATGTCAATGAGAAAATCTATACTTCGCTTCCAGAAAAGGGCCTGAATTTCGCATTCCCGCAGCTTGACGTTCATATCAGGAATTGAGGAAACATTCAGATAAATGATGAAAGGGGCGGCATGTGACATGAAGAGGCTGACCCAAAAGGTCAGCTTCTGTTTTTTGGGGAGGGTAAAGTTCCGTAAGGTGATGTTGGAAAAACTAAATCCCTCCCACTCCTGCGGAGCGGGTCCCTCTTCACAAGGCCACGGGCGGCCATGGTTTTCCTT
>JALFFZ010000170.1 GCA_022777585.1 Bacteroidales bacterium
GAAGCCTGGATAATGGCCTGGAGCTGCTCCATGTTGTTGAAATTGAAGGCAGGGATTGCATAACCTCCCTTTACTGCCTTTGCAAACATTTCCCTGGTGTTTACAAGGCCCAGATCTTTATAAGAAACCATATTCTATAAATATTAATGAATTATTGTCAAAAGTTTTTCATTGTCATCTGCAATACAACAATTCTGCCACTGCACGGAAGTGCGACAAAATGTCATATAGTCATCAAGAAATCTTTTGGCAGATTCCTTAAATCGCACAAAAATAACTAATTTTGCGGAATAAACGAAAATTGAAACATTTTAACAATGAGCAATAAAGTCATTATTTTTTCCGCACCCTCGGGTTCCGGCAAGAGCACCATTGTAAACCACATCCTCAAGCTGCATCCTGAGATGGAATTTTCAGTATCAGCCACTTCACGTCAGCCGAGAGGAAGCGAGAGGGACGGGGTCGAATATCATTTTCTGACTCCGGACGAGTTCCGCAGAAGAATTGCGGAGGACTGTTTCGTGGAATACGAGGAGGTATATGCCGGCTCCTACTACGGCACTTTGAAGTCCGAGGTCCAGAAAATCTGGGACAGGGGCCACGTGATCATCTTCGACGTGGACGTGAAGGGCGGAGTGAACCTGAAGAAATACTTCGGGGACAAGGCCCTCTCGGTTTTCATCCAGGCCCCTTCGGTGGAGGAACTCAGGAAGAGGCTCGTGGCAAGGGGTACAGACAGTCCCGAAGCCATTGAAAGAAGGGTCGCCAAGGCAGCCGAGGAAATGACCTACGCCGACAGATTCGACTATATCCTGGTCAATGACGACCTCCAGGCCGCATTCGCCGAGGCAGAGGAAACAGTTGACAAGTTTCTTTCAGTATAAGTAGTACAGCCCTCTTCCGACAATGAGAATCGCCGTCTATTCGGGTTCTTTCAACCCCCTGCATATCGGCCACCAGGCCATAATGGAGTATCTCACAAGGGAGAAGGGGTTTGACTGGGTATACCTGGTCGTATCGCCGAAGAATCCGCTCAAGGACAGCATCAGCGCAGACAGCGGGGAAGAAAGGTACAATGCGGCAGTGGAGGCCGTCAGGAGGCATCCTGAGCTTCACGTATGGGTGGACGACATCGAGCTGAAGATGGAGCCTCCGCACTATACCATCCGGACCCTGGACGAACTGAAGAAGAGGGAGCCGGAGAATGACTTCACCCTCGTGATGGGGGCTGACAATCTTTCATCAATCCGGAGATGGAGGGACTTTCCCCGTCTCCTGTCCGAATACGGAGTGGCGGTTTATCCACGTAAAGGATTCGACATCAAGTCATTGAGAGATACTCTCATAAATGAGTGCACGGAATTCCCAGCCTCATACGTTCTGGATGCGGCAGAGTCAGGCTCCGACCTGCTGATGCTGGAGGACGCCTCGCACAGGCTTTACAAAATCCAGCTCATTGACGCCCCGATAATAGACATATCCTCCACCCGCATCAGGGAAGGCCTGGCAGCGGGGGAGGATATGAGTGAATGGCTTATGTAAGATTAGAACTCCAGCAGCACCTTTCCGCACTGTCCGCTCTTCATCACGTCGAAGCCCTTCTGGAAATCATCGAATTTGAAGCGGTGGGTGATGACCGGGGAAAGGTCGAGACCGGAAATGAGCATCTGCTCCATCTTGTACCAGGTCTCCCACATTTCACGTCCATATATTCCCTTGAGGGTGAGAGCATTGAAGATTACCTTGCTCCAAGGAATCTGGGCCGAGTCAGGCTGGATTCCGAGAAGGGAAATCTTCGAGCCGGAATACATGCTGTCAATCATTTCCCGGAGGGCAACCGGAGAACCTGACATCTCGAGACCAACGTCAAAGCCCTTTAGGCCGAGATCGTGCATTGCGGCAGCGACTGAACCGCCCTGTGTAGGGTTAACGCAGAGTGTAGCGCCCATTTTCTTTGCAATGTTGAGACGGTACTCGCTCAAATCGGTCACTACAATGTTCCTCGCACCGGCGAACTTGCAGATGGCTGTCGCCATTGTTCCGATAAGGCCGGCTCCGGTAATGAGGACGTCCTCGCCGAGAAGCGGGAAGGAAAGGGCCGTGTGGGTAGCGTTTCCGAACGGGTCCATGATGGCCATGAAGTCATCAGGGATGCGGGAATCGACCTTCACGACATTGGATGCAGGGAGGCTGAGATACTCGGCGAATGCTCCGTCACGGTTCACGCCCACTCCGATGGAGTTCTCGCAGATGTGCTCACGGCCCCTGCGGCAGTTGCGGCAATGACCGCAGGCAATATGACCCTCTCCGGTAACACGGTCACCGATCTTGTAGTTCTTGACGCCGCTGCCCATCTTTACAATCTCACCGACATATTCGTGACCGATGGTCATCGGGGTCTTGATTGTGTTCTGGGACCACTGATCCCAGTTGTAAATGTGGAGGTCAGTACCGCAAATGGCTACTTTCCAAATCTTGATAAGAACGTCATTTACACCGACTTCCGGCATCGGGACATCTTCCATCCAGATTCCCGGTTCAGCATACTTCTTTACAAGTGCTTTCATTGTTTATAAA
>JALFFZ010000056.1 GCA_022777585.1 Bacteroidales bacterium
CGTCCCCGGAGATTTCCAGAGGCCTCCTGTAGAGAGGAGAACGTGCACAAGGCTCCGACCCGTCCAATGTATATCTTATCTGCACATCATTTCTTTCGCATTCGAGCATGACCTTGAGCCTGCCGTTCTCAGGCACCACCTTATGCTGGATATTGAACATTGACCTGGCCGGTATAATCCCAAGCCTCGGAAGCCTTTCAGAAAAGGCATCAACCGACTTTCCGAATCTTACCCAGTCCTTGTCCTCCGGTCTGGTCCACCCAATCTCTGCAAGGGCGGCCAGACGCGGAAATGCAAGATAGTTCACATCAGCCACACTGCTGCAGAACTCGGTCCACAGCGATGCCTGGACGCCTAAGAGATTTCCGGCCATCTCCGGAGACCATTCAGGTCCCAAAGGCTCGTAGGAATATATGTCAAGGAGTCTGTTGTTCCCGAAATATGTCAACGGCTCGAACCACTGGGGGCCCTGATATCTGATAAGATAAGTCACCTTCGCCGGTGTCATCACCACTCTGTGGCCCTGTCTAGCGGCATCCAGTGCGGCCTGGCCCATTCCTCTCCATCCATAGACAATGGCATCCTCGGGAATGCCTGTCTCCGTCAACTCGTCCCATCCAGCCACCTCACGCGAATGCTTGTGAACATAATCTGCCACCCTGGACATGAACCAGCCCTGAAGTTCCTCTTCGTCCGCGAGGTTCTCCTTCCGGATTCTTTCCTGGCACAGAGGGCATTCCTTCCAATGCGTCTTCCATGCCTCGTCACCGCCCAGATGTATGATTCTGGACGGAAACAATTCCATGACCTCGTCCAGAATCCCTTCAATGAAGGTGAAGACTTCATCATTGCCTGCACAGAAAATGATGTCGGCGTGATTTCCGCCCAGTCCTGGGAGCACTCCGATGAACTTGTCCACCACAGGACAGGCCAGCAGCGGATAGGCGGCAAGGGCGGCATTGCTGTGAGCCGGCATTTCGATTTCCGGGATGACTTCAACCTGTCTTTCAGCGGCGTAGGCCACAATCTCCCTGATATCATCCTGCGTGTAATATCCACCAGGGACGGTAGGCTCCCCCTGTCTGGCATTGAGCCTTTCGGAGAAATATTCTCCCGTCCTTTCAACCCTGCGTGAACCTATTTCGTGAAGAAGTGGATATTTACGGATTTCAAGCCTCCACCCATTGTCATCGCAGAGATGGAGATGGAGCTTGTTAAGCTTAAGCATTGACATGCAGTCTATTATCTTAAGCAAATCCTCCTTCGGCGTGAAGAATCTGGCCACGTCAAGCATAAAGCCCCGGTATGGGAATCGCGGCTCGTCATACACCCTCAGGCAAGGAATGCGGAACATTCCTTCCGAAGAGTTCTCATAGCCGGACGGGAGCAGCTGGCGTATGGTCTGTAGGCCGTAGAAGAAGCCTCTCTCGTCCTTTGCCTTGACAATCACCCTCCTCGGGCTCACTTCAAGCATATAAGCCTCATCTTCCATTGAACTGTCAATGACCAGTTCAATCCCATCGGAAGCTGCCGTGGACGGCAAAAGTCCCGGCCGGGTGGCAAATGTGAATGTACCGGCCCTCATTTCCAATGAAACCGGCGCCGGAATCAAAAGGTTGCCCCGGGCTGCCGCAGTAACAGCAAGACCCAGGGTAACCGCAATTATCGTGACAAGTTTCCTCATCTCAGACCTCATTCACCTGATTCAATGGTGCTTACGCGGATCCAGTCCACCTCCATCACGGCAGGCATATTGGCATCGTCCACCGCTCCGGCCCAGGTTCCCGGATCACCGAGACCCATATTGAGAATGAGGTAGAATTCACTCTTCGATGTGAAAGGCCACTGTTTCATCTCGGCCTCATCGCTCAGATGCATATTGGAATACCTGAATGTCATCTGATCATTTACATAGAAAGTAAGATCCTCCGGGGTCCATTCCACGGCATAGATATTCCAGTCCCTGTAGTCACAGACCGTCTGCTTAGTGGTTCCGGACTTGTTGCCAAGGTCGTAGGTGTAATGGGTATGTATTGTCTGATGAATGACATTCTCCTGACGGATATGCTCCATAATGTCGATCTCACCGCAATTCGGCCATCCCTTGTACTCATATTTCTGAGGCATCATCCAGATCGCCGGGAAGGCTCCGTTCGGGGTCTTCGGCAGCCTTGCCCTGCACTCAACCCTGCCGAATGTGAATCCGAACAGGCCCTCGGTCTTTATTCCGGAAGCCTTGTACTCCCCGTCCACGATTTCCGCATTCAGGACAAGCACTCCATCCTTTACATAGACCTGGTCATAACTCTCGGACATCTCGTCGTTCCAGTCGCTGCCTCCCTTCCTGCAGAGGGTCCACTTTGTTTCATCAGGCCGCCCGTCGACATTGAACTCATCCCGGAAGATATAATGTTTTCCGGACTCGTCGAATTTCGGGAACTCCAGAACATATTGTGAAGTCTCCCCGAAGCAGGTCACGGTGAAGGTCTGCTCCTGCTCCCAGCAGCCGATGAGCAACTCAGGATTCGGTGAAATCGTACCCTCAGGGTCGCCTAGAGTATATTCAACCCCGGTAATGAACCTGGTATCGGTTATGTGGCCGATTGTTGCGACATGAGACTCCTGATCGATTCTGGCGTGATAGTAGGAATCTCCAATCCTTACGGCGAAGGCCTCAAGCGGGTATCGGTCACTCCCTTTTCCGGTTTCCTGCCCGGTCACTCCGGAACAGGAAATCAGAAGAAGAGCAGAGCAGAGAAATATTGATAAATTTTTCATAATTATCTGAAATATAATGATTTATTCAAATCGAACACATCAGTCGCCCCATACAAGGTGGTCAACCCTTTCCCATTTGCTTACGGTGAGCGTTCCGCTCATCTGGATTGAGCCGCCGACAGAAATTGCGGAATATGGAACCTTGAAGGTATCATCGGTGCCGCTGTCGTCATTCTTTCCGTCGGCAATGGCGTGAGCTATGACATTGTCATTCAGAATCCACTCGGCATATACCCACTCGTCGCCCTTTTCATCAGTGTACCTGTCAATGTTGAAACTGAGCACATTCTGCTTCGTACCGTCCACCGGAACACGGCAATAGGATGCCTCGTTGAAGACATTGCTGCACCAAGGCGTGGTGCTGAGCTGGGTCTTGCCGTCATTGATATGGAAGCGGAGCTCGGTATAAGGTGTGGTGTTCCAGATGAAGAAGCACTTGATGTTGCCGCTATAGGAATCGAGATAGATATTGTACCTTGCCGGCATCAGCTCATTAGGGCCGTACCAGGTTCCTCCGCTAAGAGTCTTGTTGACTACCGTTGTGGTCACAACCGGCTTGTTGGCCTGCTTGAAGCGCACTCTCTTCTCGAGAGGCACTGCACCCTCGGCTGCAGCCGTCCTCAGAATGATTTCACCGGTACGGACACGGGTACCGACATTGGCCTCGACAATAATCTGGAGATTTTCATTGCCGTCGTATTCCGTCTTGGCGAAGCTGTACCAGGCATCATCCTCAGGATTGGCTTTTTCTACAGTCCACCCGGTATTGGACTCCACGGCGATCGAGAGGGTCTGGGCCTCTTCCCAGATACGGAACCACTGTCCGTTCTCTGGAGCCTCTATGTTGAGTATCACACCGTTCTGGACAACTGCCACCTCCCTGGCGGCAGCTCCGTGACGGTCATACAAGGTCACGACTCCGGTCCTCTGCTCACCAAGGTTCCTTGTAGCGGAAACTGTCACGCTGCCGTCAAGCCTGCCGGTCTCCCCGCTGACAACGGACAGCCATTCCCCGCCTGAGGTAACTTTCGCGCTCCAGTCCTGATTGGCACTGACAGTAATCTCGGTAGTACCGCCTTCCTGAGGTATATTCAGCACCGGCTCATGCTCAAGATAGGCTATGCCCTTCTGGGTAATGGTGAATTCCTTGCCAATCCAGTAATCACTCTGGATTTTGACAGTGTCAGTCCTGTCATCGAGGTCAGTATTCTCCTCGCAGACAATGGTGACGGTGGTGGTGTTTTCCATATCCCCCTCACCGGACGGAGGGGTTATGGTATACCAGTCAGCTGTTCCGTAAACCATCCACGGATCCGTGCTCTTTACAAGGAAGCTGATGGTTTCGGGATTGCTTGCCTCCAGAAGATATGAATCCTCAACCCTGTATCTCAGGTCCACCCATTTCATCTGCTCCTTTTCATCGGAGCAGGAGAAGAGGGCGAGAATGGAGGCCAGTAATATTGTAATTCTGTATTTCATAATCGATTATTCAGCAGGTTCGTAAACAATGCTCTTGACGAGGCAGTAATCATCGGCGCCAGGCGTGCCTGTGCTCTCGATTGTCATCCGGCAGCCTTTGTCATTGGCAGCGAATGCATTCCTGCCTGCCTGTGTGCCGTATAGTGTGCCATTGACATAGATGCTGATAGCCAGTTTGCCGGCTGCATTCGGGTCGTCCTCAACCACGAATTCCACCTTCCTGAAATCTGCGAGAGGCATAAAACCAGCCTCGGTCTTCTTGATTGGCGCAATCCAGCCGAAGCCACCTGCACAGCGGTACCAGTATGTACCATTTTCGAGATGAAGCTTGTAGTTGGCTGAGGATGTCGGGCTTGTGAATCCCATTCCGAACTTGGCAGTAGCGGAAGCGGAGATGGCGGCATACTCGATTGTGGTGCGACCCTTCTTGATAAAGAATTTTGATGCTACGATTTCGCCGTTCTGAATCTTGATTTTGGTAGCGCCTGTCGCCTCGTCATAACCGAGATTGCATCCTGATGTAATGTCAAACCTGAGGTTCGGATTGACGACCCTGAATGTCACCCCGTCGAAACCGTCAATGATATCCACGGTCGTCAGGACAATCTCACCGGAGAGTGGCTGGAGCGTATTGTTGTCACCAACAGTGATTTTCAGTTCGCCGTCAGCGGTCTTCTCCGCTGAAAGCCATCCTGCATACTCCTGAGGCACTTTCACCTTCCACTCCTTGTTTGAGCGGATCTTTACAATCTTCTCATTGGCTGTGTCTCCCATCTCGAACTCGATGAGGTCCGAGTCCGGATTTTCCTCAAGTTCGATTATGACGCCGTTCTGGGTTACAGTGAATCTGTAGGAGTCATATGCAGTCCTGACAGTGAGCTCTCCCGAACGCACGGCTCCCGGGTTTGCCGGAACATTGACAGTGATAACTTCCTCGGAGCCGTCCTCGGAACCTTCTCCGCTCTTCTTGTCGATGTCGGAGAGGAATGAACTGGAAGGAATGATTTCCCAGGCCTTGTTGGAGACAATGCTGAAGCTGAATGTCTGACCCTCGGTGGCAAGCCTCTCATCGAAAGGAATGACAGTAAGACTCTGCTTGGAGGACTGTGTGACAGTGAATGTCCTGGTCTCCTCGATTCCGTCTGCAGAAATCACGAATGTTGCTGTCCTGGCCTGACGTCCCTCATACTCCTCAGCGATAATCTCGACCTCGGATACCAGTGAGGATGTGGCACTCATCGACGGTGTGGCCTTGCACCACTGGCTGTCTCCGGTAATGCGCCAAGGGGTGTTTGAACTGATATTGAAGACAACTCTGTCAGGTGAAACCGCGTTCACCTGGTAATTGTCCAGAGCGTCAACTTCAATCTTGAGAGGAGCCGGCTCCTGGGAATCAATGCTGAACTCCTGGCAGGCAGCCACGGCAAATGCTCCGCACGCAACTGCGGCCAGGAGCGATATATTTTCAAAAATGCGTTTCATATCATTAATGTTATTTACCAACCTATGTTCTGAGGATAGAGATTATTGTTCTTGAAGAGTTCGGACTGAGGAATCGGATAGAAATACATCTTGTCAGCCCATTTGCGGTTCTCGTAAACCTGCCTGTAATAGCTGAAGCTTCCGTCCTCATTCTTCCTCACATTCACGCCGCGGAGCTCACGCTGGGTCTCCGCACCGATTTTCCAGCGGCGGACATCCCAGAAGCGGTGATCCTCGAAGGCGAACTCGACTCTCCACTCGTTCCTGAGCCTTGTGATGAACTCGTCATAGCCGCAGGCCGGGATTTCAGGCATGCCTGCATTGATGCGGACCTGATTGAGAGCCCAGAGAGCCGAATAAGGGAAATCGGCGTCCGTGTAGTCCATATTCTCAGGGAATGCGTTAGCCATTGACTCTGCGTATGTCAGCAATGTCTCTGCATAGCGGTAGACAATCCAGTGATGCTTGTTCGTGACAAGTTTGTCCGGAACGAAACTGGTGGTCTCCTGGATGTATTTCCTGAGGAAATAGCCGGTTGGGGTACCTCCGGAGATGACTTCCTGGCAGTCTCTTCCGCCTTCCCATACCTCAATCACGGAACCCTTGAATGACATTCCGTTGGCGAGAATCGAGCGGTAGAATCTCGGATCCCTGCCTGAATACGGATAGGCCGGGTCGAAGTCAGGGTCGTCACTCTTCCAGCCGATGTCGGTGAGGGTGACACTGTATCCGTTCACGGTCTCGAAAGCATCCACGAGGTTCTGGGACGGGAAGGTGGCGGTGGCTCCGCTCCTCTTTCCCTCGGTGAACCTGATCGGAAAGTTGTTCAGTTCGAAATTGCTGTTGTCAGTACCGATTACCATCATCACAGTCTCCTTGGAAGCAATATTGTTGGCGCTCTCGGTCTTCTCCAGCACGTATGCTCCGGAATTGATGATGTCCAGGGCAGCCCTTGCGGAAGCGAGCCATCTGGCATTGTCCCCATCAGGGTTGTGAAGAGGGCTGGCGGCATAGAGGAGAGCCTTGGACTTAACCGCCAGGGCGAAGCCTCGTGTCACCCTGCCTATCTGCTGGCCGGGCTGGTTCTTATAGGACTCCGGAAGGTTCTCAGCGCATTCGTCACATTCTGCGGCAATGAACTCGATCACCTTGTCGAAAGGAGTCTTGGCAATGGTGTTGGCACCCTGGGCATCAAGCACTTCCAGAGGCATTGCAATGTCACCGTACCTTCTGGCGAGTTCGAAGAAATAATGGGCACGCAGCACCCTTGCCTCGTACGGGAAGAAGGCGAGTTTCTTGAGCCAGTTCTGATACTGGCCGTTGTACTCGTAACGGGAAAGGTCGAGAGTCTCGATGTCACGGATGAAGGCGTTGGCGGCCCTGATTCCGGCATAGAGGCCCCAGGCATTGTCAACGGTGTTTACCGCCGACCAGGAACCGTTGTTGAAATACTGCACCTTTCCCGATGTATTGCCGTATTCGGCATCATCGCAGGCCGCATCACGCATTGCTCCGGACACGGTCCCGAGATCCTTCGGCATATAGGAATACACATTCGTCAGCATACTCTCAGCCGAAGTGAAGTATCTGTACATATCCTCCTTGGTCTTCAGGCCGCTGGTCTCGTCGAAATCGAGGACATTGCAGGAGATGACAGCCAGAGGCAGGAGCATTGCCGAGAGAATTCTTTTCATATTCATCTTGTTCATATTTCCCTCACATTAAAAGTTGAACTTGACTCCGGCGTGGTATGACCTTACTGAAGGATAGGCCAGCTGGAGCTGCTCCGGATCAAGGAAGCCGAGATTGTCAAGGCTGAAGAGATTGCAGCCCTGCACGAACACCTTCATGTCGGCGAAACGGATCATCGATTTCGGGAAGGTGTAGGAGAGCACGAGGTTGCGCAGCTTGATGAATGAGCCGTCACGGTACCAGAGAGAGCTTGCCCTGTAGTTGTTGGCATTGCCCTGGGTGGTCAGGCGCGGCATCGTAGCCAGGCCGGCGCTTTGCTCCGACCATGGAATCTCGTTGTTCAGCCAGGTCATGGAGATGTTGCCGTTCTCGACAAGCGGCTTGTAGAGAGGGCTGTCAAGCAGGGACACCGTGACTCCGGTCATCCCCTGAAAGTCGGCTGCGAGCTCGAAGCCCTTGTAGCCAAGTTCAATGTTGAAGCCGAAATAGAAGCGTGGCAGAGTAGAGCCGAACATCCTCACTACATCCTTCGAGTCAATGATATTGTCCCCGTTCTGGTCCTTGTACTTCACATCGCCCGGACGTACGGTGGAGAAGGTCTGCTGAGGTGAATTGTTGATTTCCATCTGGCTGGAGAAGAAGCCGATGGCCTCAAGTCCGTAGCACTGGCCCACACGGTTGCCCTTGTGGTAGAGATAGTCGTACTCCTGATAAGCCTGGTTCTCATTGATGATCTCAGTGTTGAGATATGATGCTGAGGCACTGATTCCGTAGGTGAAGTCCCCCCTCCTGTCAATCCAGGAAATGGCGAAGTCAGCACCCTTGTACAGGTACTCTCCCTCACAGACCTGACCTACGCCAATGCCGATGATCTCGGAAGTGGACGAGGAGCCTGACACGAGGATATCGCTTCTGTAGTCACGGAATCCGTTCACATAGAGATTCAGCCTGTTTCCGAAAGCGGCGAAGTCAAGGCCGAGAGTCATCTTCTCCGAGCGCTCAGGCTTCAGTCCCACGACAGGAAGATCACCCTCTGCGCTTCCGCTGACAGCTGTGGCATTGCTTCCGAAAACATAGCTGTTGCCGCTGCCGTATGCCTGACGCCAAAGCTCGTGCGAGAGGCTGTTGTCCCAGCCGGAAATACCGTAGGAAGCCCTGATCTTCAACACATCCAGCCAACCGGCTCCTCCGAGGAAGTTCTCGCCGGCAATGTTCCAGGCCGCTGACACAGCCGGATAGAAATGGTATCTGGAACCGGCAGGAAGATATGCGGAGCCGCTGTAGTTTGCCACGGCATTGAGCTCGTAACGATTTCTGTATGTGTAGGTTGCATTGAAAATGACAGACTGGTTGCGGGTGGTGTTGTTCCTTCCATTGCGCATGATGGAACGGAAATCATACATTGCCGCAGCATGGACATTGTGGCCGTTGAAATTCCTGTCGTAAGCGAGCTTCGCCTGGAAGTTGCTTCTCATCATAAGGGAATTGAACGGCTGGGAATGGCCGAGTTCCTGGGAATCCTTTCCGTAGACCGCAGGGGTGGTTACGAGAGTACCGTCCTCAGTAATTGTCGGATAAGTATTCATATACCTGTAGGACTTGCTGGAAGTCTCATTCATTCCTCCCCTGTTGTCGAAGGATACGAGGAGCACCGCGGAGAGTCCCCTGGTCAGAGCATCCAGGTTCTGCCTGAGGCTGAGGTCAGCGAGAAGGGTCCCGAACATATTCCTGACATGTCCCTTGTCCATAAGAAGGGCAACGGGATTGTTCTCACCGTAAACCTGGTTTCCTCCGTATATGCCGTTCGCATACCTTACCGGGAATGCGGCTGAAGGAGTGTTCCAGATTGCCTTCATGATGTTGTTCCTGCCGTATGCAGTGCCGCGGAGTTCCTGAAGATTTGCGGCAATGTGGGCGCGGAGGAAAGTCGTGTGGGTAATATCGAGATCGAGGTTGGTCCTCACGCTCAGCCTTGTGTCGGTAGGCTTGGTGCTGTAGCGGTCATCAGTCGTGGTCTCCTTCAGCATTGACTTGTCACGGTAATAGTCGATTACAGTGTAGTAGCGGAACTTGCTGCTTCCGCCGTCGAATGTGAGCTGGAGCCTGTTGGTGTAGCCGAAATCATTCATGGTCTCCTTCCACCAGTCCACATCCGGATAATCGTAAGGAAGGTTACCGTTCTTGAAGGCATCGAGCTCGGCATTGCTGTACCTGGGTGCAAGGCCGTCATTGGCCATTGCCACATTCACGCAGTTGGCGTATGCGAAAGCGTCTGCGAACTCCGGAGCACGGAACTGGGTATTGAGCCCGAACTGGTATTTCGCAGTCACATTGAGACGGCTTTCAGTGCCTCTTTTCGTGGTAACATAGAGGATGCCGTTCGCTCCCTTCATTCCATAGAGGGCGGCCGAGGCGGCATCGGTGAGCAGGGTTACCGATTCGATTTCCTCGGAAGTCAGGTCGGAGAGTTCCCTCGGGAAACCGTCCACAAGCACGAGCGGGGTCTTGCCGTGAACAGAAAAAGTGCAGACATTGTCAGCGGAGGAGCCGACCCCCTGTCTGACATTCAGTCCGGCAATCTTGCCGTAAAGAGCCTTGGCGACATCGATGTGGGCGGCATTGTCAAATGCCGCGGCACCCACTCCTGTCGCTGAATAGCTGCTGACCGGAAGGGCCGTCTCAATGTCGTAGCCGACAATGAGGGTATCCGTCTGCACGATCGGCGATGTCTGGGCGAAGGCCGGGACAATGCAGCAGGACAGCAGCAATGCGGATATATTCTTGATCATATGATTCATATCAAGTCAGTTTTAAATATTACCAGCCCGGATTCTGGGTCATTCCATAATCCTTGTTGATTTCGTTCTGCGGAATAGGTGCAAGATACCACCTGGTGTCCCAGTTGGACTGCCAATAGCGTCCTGAGAGGGTGATTTTCTCGAAGGTGAATTCCGTAGGATTGTTCAGGTCATTACCCTTGCTGCGGAGTCCGTAGAGAGTCTTTGTAAAGTCATTCTGTCTGTCGTGCCTGACGAGGTCGAACCATCTCACCTCCTCGAAACCGAGTTCCAGGGCTTTCTCGCGGAGAACCGCCTCGCGGAATGCATCCTTTCCGAGACCTGCAGGCAATGGTCCAAGGCCTACACGGGCACGGACATCATTCACCATCCTGTAGGCGGTGTCATCCGGACGCCCGTCAGCCTCATTGATGACCTCGGCATAGTCGAGCATGATCTCTGCAAGCCTGAGATAAGGCCACTGCACAGGGCGGTTGTTCCTGTCCTTGGCCTCCTGGAGAACGAACTTCATCACGAGAAAGCCGGAGCCGTCCTTGAATGAAGGGTGGTTGGAATATACCGGAGCCGCAGTTCCGTCGCAGTAGATGTCGCCCGGACAGGCAACATTCTCGTAAAGGCGGGGATCCCTGGTAGGCACCATATTGCTTCCATCATAATTGAAGAACGGCTGCCTGGAAGGATGCTTCCAGTCGAAATCGGCCGGGAAGTCAGTACCGTCCTCCCAAGGGAACATGTCCACGTAATTCAATGTCGGACCGCTGTAATACCTCTGGTCAATGAATGAGGAATGGGTCGAGGCCTGGTAGCCGTGGCGGCAGGAAATGAGGATTTCGGAGCCTCCCCTGTCATAATATGCCTTCCTGTAGGCCAGTCTCCTCGCCTCATGAGTGGCTTCCTCCGGCTGGATGAGGGAATACTCACCCTTGGTTGCCACCTCGTCGAAGAAGGCCTTGGCGGCATTTCTGGCAGCTGTCCAGCGTTCTGCGCTGTAGTTTCCATAGCAGGTATATTCATCTGCCTGAGGATGCCAGAGCCTGTCTGAATTGAAAGCCGGGCTGGCAGCCCACTGGAGAACCTTGAACTTGAGGGCCATTGCACCCGCCCTGGTCATTCTTCCGTCCTGGATTTCGTCCTCCTTCCATACAAGGGCAGGAATTGCCTCATCGAGGAGGGCAACAATATTCTCCACAGTCTGGGCGAAAGATATGCGAGGGAAGGTCATTGGCTCGTTCACATCGACAGCATGGTCAAGCCAGGTGACACCGCCGACATATCGCAGCATTTCGAAATAGGAAAGGGCTATGATGACCTTGGCCTCGGCTATGCGGCGCTGCTTTTCAGCATTGTCATAACCCGGAACCCTGTCGGCATTCTCAATGAACAGCCAGGCATAGCGGATGGCTGTCCAGTCAGTTTCCGAACCGAAGCAATAGGCTGCGCTGCCATTGATGCTGTTTGCGCTGAGAGCGCCATTGTAATAATATTTCATCGGACCGTCACTGATATTGTCACGGAAACTCTGCGACAGGTCAGTAAGGGACTCAAGGATATTGACTCCCAGCTTGTTGTTTATGGAAGTCGGAATACCGTACGGAAGGGCGAGATATGCCCTGTTGAGGACTTTCTCGGCCTCAGTCGGAGATGAGAACATCTGCTCCATTGTAGCACCGGAGCTTTCCGGCTGGTCACCGAGGAAACTGTCCCCGAATTTGATTTCCGAACAGGACACAATGGCCGCAAAGGAGAGGACCGCAAGAATATTTGTTGTAAATCTTTTCATACCTGTTCAAATTAGAAATTGAAATTGAGCCCGAGGCTGTAGATTTTCACGAGAGGATAGTCTCCGAACCTGTTGGTGACACCCTCCGGGTCAATGTATTTGAGCGGAGAGAATGTCAGAAGGTTGTACCCCGTCAAGGTAATACCGAGAGAGGATATTCCAGCCTTCTTCAATGCCGGGGAGTTGGAAATCGTATATCCGAGAGTCACGTTCTTGAGACGGAAGTATGAGGAATTCTTGAGCCAGAGTGTAGAAGGCTCGGAGTTCCAGCTCTCCGACTCCTCAGATGGACGCGGATAAATTGCATTTTCCTGATTTTCAGGTGTCCAGCAACCATCATAGAAATAAGTCAGCAGACCACGCTTTCCGGCATTGGTGAAAGGTATCCTGTACTCGATATCGTACATCTTGTCCACGTGCGTGGCACCTGTCCACTGCATGCTGAAGCTCAGGCCATTCCAGTTGAATCCGGCATTGAGTCCGAACATATACTCAGGGCGGGAGCCATAGCCGGTGACGCATTTGTCATTGCCGTCCACGATATTGTCTCCGTTGAGGTCGGCATACATTGCATCACCCGGATACACCTTCTGGTATGGCTGCGGCAGCTCGGGATTGAGGGTCAGCGAGCCGTCCGGATTTGTGATGAAATCGCTGTACTGATACAGGCGGATGTATTTGTAGAGACCGGTCTGACGGCCGGTTGAGCCGCCGGTCTCATTCATGTAGTCATACTGCTTGCGGACCTCATCCATGTAGATGATCTTGTTCCGGGCAAATGAAGTATTGGTATTGATGAAGTAGTTGAAGTCCCTGCCCACCTTGTCATTCCAGGATATGGAAATCTCGTATCCCTTGTTGTCCACCTTGCCGATGTTGAGGTTAGGCGATGATGTGGCAATGATGGCAGGAGTCGATTTCGGTGCGATAAGGATACCCTTGCGTTTCTCATAGAAGACATCGGCCACGACTGAAAGCCTGCTCCTGAACATCTTCAGGTCAACACCGACATTCATCTTGTCAGCAGTCTCCCAGGTGACGGCAGGGTTGCCGAGCTTGGAGATGGCGAAGGCCTCGGAAGAGTTCGGGTTGGACACTCCGAAGCTGTATGCGCCCGCACTTGACCATACTGAAGGCATGTACATGAACCTGGAACTGATACCGGTATCACTGCCGACGCGGCCGTAGGATGCCCTGAGCTTGAGATATGTGATGGCTTTCTGCCTCTGCATGAACTCCTCTCCAGAGATTACCCAGCCGGCGGACACCGACGGGAAGAGACCGAACCTGGTCTTGCCCGGAGCGAAGTTCTCCGAACCGTTGTAACCCATGTTCACATCCAGGAGATACTTGGTCTTGTAAGCGTATGTGACACGGCCTACGAGCCCGATGTAACTCCTCGGGATATAGGTATAAGTAGCGGGATAATACTTCCTTGACTGGTTGTAGAGCAGGAGGGCGCCGACCTTGTGGTCCCCGAATGAGCGGTCATAATTGACCCTTGCCTCCAGATACCAGTTCTGTCCCCTTCCGTAAGACTCCTTGTAGGCAAGCGGTGTGTCTGTTCCGGTCGGAAGGAAGATATGTGTCTTGTCGAAATCCGGGTCGGTTTCAGGCATAAGACCTTTGGAATCGAAATAGGACTTGTAATATACAGTCTGGGACTCGACTCCGCCGCCGGTACGGGTCTTGTTGACGAGGAAGTTGTTGTCGTACGCGCCCTTGATTCCTATGCTGAGGCCCTCGGTAAGCATATCGAGGCTCTGGGTTATGTCAATGTCAAGATTGAGCTTGGTGTCGTAGGACTGCTCATATCCATAGCCGTAGAACACGAACATACCGTCGCGGAGCACTTCTCCGAGAGGCACGAGGTCCTTCGGGACAATGGTCCTGACTCCGTCAATGAAGCCCGGACCGGAGAAAGGATGGGTCCATATCTGGGCGATAACCCAAGGATTCTGGTCCTGGCTGGTTCCGGATACCACATTGAGAGGCTCCCGCCTGTTGCCCACATTGCCTCCGATACCGAGTTTCATCTTAGTCGTGCCGGTTAGCTTCACATCCACATTCGCACGGTAGTTGAACCTGTTGTAGCTGTAGTTGTTGTCGTATTTCTGGTTCGGGAACTGCTTCAGAAGACCATTCTGGAAGAGGTAGCCGAGAGAGACAAAATACTTCACCTTGTCATTTCCACCGGAGATGTTGACATTGTCCTTGGTCTGGAAGAACACATCATTGAAGATGTAATCCGACCAGTCCATACTCGGATACATTATCGGGTCAGAGCCGGTCCTGTAGGCCTCGACCTGTTCCCTGGTGAAATACATCTTGGGGTCGGTCACTCCATCGAGCTGCTTCTTGATGTTCCAGAAGCGTGCATATTCGTACGAGCCGGTCTGCTCCACGAGAGAAATAGGCTGCTGGATACCGCCTGAAGCGCTGAATGAAATATGAGGCTTCCCTTCAGAACCGCGTCTTGTGGTCACGAGGATGACACCATTGGCACCCCGGACACCGAACACAGCCGTGCTGGAGGCATCCTTGAGGACGGAAATGCTCTCGATTTCATTCGGGTCGATCTGGGTGAAGTCTCTCTCCACACCGTCCACCAGGACAAGCGGGGAAGCCAGGCTGTTGTCAAGGGAGCCGCAACCTCTGATGTAGATGGCCGCAGCATCCTTTCCAGGCTGGCCGCTGGACTGCACAGATGCCACACCCGGGATATTTCCCGCGAGCATATTGGTAACACTGCTGACCGGAGACTTGATGAGGTCCTCAGTCTGAACGCTTGACAGTGCACCTGTAATGGTTGCCTTGCTCTTGGTACCGTAGGCAATCACCACGGTCTCCTCAAGGCTTTCACTGTCGTCTTCAAGAATCACATTGAGCACAGCAAGGCCTTTCACCTGCACCTCCTTGTCCTTGAAACCTATGGACGAGAACACCAATGCGGCATTCGCATCAACCACGATTTCGAAGTTTCCGTCGATATCGGTGAAAGTACCCGTTGACGTGCCCTTGACCTGGACATTGGCCACGGGCACCGGTTCTGAGAATTTGTCTGTCACCGTTCCCTTCACGGTGATTCTCTGCGCGTGAAGGAACTGGAATGAAAGACAAAAAACCAGAACTGTCAGAATGACTTTCAGATTTTTCATAAATAATGTATTTGATTGGTCAAATTATTTCTCCGAACAGGCATCTCCCACGACCCTGAGGAGGGACTCATCATCCTCCACGGAGTCCTGGAAAAGCTGCCATATCATCACTCCGCCAATGCCTTTTTCCTTGGCATACAAGCATTTGCGGCGGATTGTACGATGACCGTTGTACCATGTGTTTCCGGACTGGTCACGGTCCTTCGCCTGTGCATCCCTGTCCCGCCAATACTCCATAATATTGCGGAAAGTGATGCCTCCGGCATTGTCGGTACCCGGAAGATTGTCCCAGGTATGGCCGTAGAAAGGCATTCCCCCGGTAAGTTTGGACAATGGTATGGCGAGTTTTTCGTGGCAATAGTCAATATCCCATACAAAGTCTTCATAGGATGCGAACTGGCCCGGATCCGCCTCCCTGCGGACATCATAGCTCATTATATTAATATAGTCGAAACTCTCGTGCCATTTCGTGCCGTATTTGACCCAGTCTCCGGCAATGACAGCCGAGGAAAGAGTCATCCCCTTCTTCATCTTGCTCCTGATGCGGGCGAAAAGATCGAGCAGTCTGTCATTGTTCGGACCCACCTGCTCATATTCCTCAAAGTCAATGTCAATGCCGTCGAAACCATATCTGTCGGAATATGCGACAATGTTGGAGGCAAGCTTCTCCCGCAGTGCATCTGTCTGCACGGCAGCCGTGAATTCACCTTTGGAACGGAATGAGCCGATTACCTTTACGCCATTGGCGTGGGCCTTCGAGGTCAATTCCGCGGCATAATTGTCCAGAACCCCGCTGTCCAGGCTTGCGTCCGCATTGACATAACTGAAGCAGAGGAGAATGTGGGTGAGGCAATCCCAACGGATCTTGTCCTTGTAGATTTCCCAGTTCCACTGTGCCGGCTGTGCATAGCCGAAAACCACGAAATCTCCCTGACCGGGCTCTTCCGCAGAAGGATTGTCCGTATTGTCAGAAGGTTTCTGGTAGCCGTCGGGAAGTTCATTGGCCGGTGTGCTTGAACAGCCTGCAATCAGGCAGGACATTATCAGCGGGATGGCCAGCAGGAATTTCTTCATCTTTGAGTTGTGTTATCGGTTGTGTTATAGTTTCGGGTTGTTACAAATGTCGGCAAAATCGCACTTTGGAATATATGAAATTTGTCTACAAATAATGGAATTTCATCCAAAAACAGACGTTTGTCCATCTTGAAGTTCCGGATTTAGACAAATCTGCCTATTTTTGTGTCAAACCGAAATCACTATGTTCAGAGCACTGATTCTAACTGCATTGGCATTGTCCCTCGCCACTGTACCATCCCGGGCGGACAACGGCCTTTTCACCAAATACCGCATAATAGGGCACAATGACGGTCTTGCAGACAACAAGATCAAGTCTATTGTGGAGGACAGCCTCGGAACCTGCTGGATCGGGACCACGAGGGGAATCAACCGCATATTCGAGGGCAGGGTAATCAATTATTCCAAGGACACCTGCATACTTAACAAGGACATCGGATTCATAGCCAAGGACAGGCAGCAGAACATATGGGCCTCCAGCGGAGGACTCTACCTCTACGACTACCGCACGGACAGTTTCAATGAAATATTGTATCAGGGAAGGGAAATTTGGGCCAATTCCTATAGCGAAATCCAGGACGGCATGGTTTTCTGCTCCCCCGAAGGCATTTTCCTGTACACCTTCGCGGAAAGGAAAATGAGGCTTCTCATCCCCCGGAAATGGGATGACATCAGGTACAACGGTTTCTGCATGTCCGACAACAGACTGGCATTGGCATCCTCAACCACTGGAGACATCTACAGCATTGACATATGGACAGGCGAAAGGAAACTCATCCACGAATTCCGCAACAACATATATGTCAAAGATGTAATCAGGGACGGCAATGGAAACATCTGGTTCGCCATTTACCGCAAAGGACTCTTCTGCTTCAATACCAAGACACTCCTGAAGTCATTCACCGCCGAGGAGCATTTCCTCGGGAACAGCATCATTCTCGATCTCAACCTCTATGGCGGAACCCTCTACATCTCAACTGACGGGGACGGAATCTTCGAGCTGGACACGGAGAGTTTCACAGTAACCCCTCTCAAGGACAGGAGCGGAAGCCGCATCCCTGAAGAACTCGCCTCTGTGAATACAATGTATTTCAGCGACAACGCCTTATGGTACGGAACCATACGTCACGGCCTTATTCACAGGACATCCGACTTCATCAAGATTTTCCACGATGAAGACTTCGGGAGCAGCGCAGAAAGGGGCATAAACAAGGACGTGGTCAGCTGCATGTGCGAGGACCCAGACGGAAACATATGGCTGGGAACGGACGGTGGAGGCATATACACATGGCTGAGAAGCGAGAGCAGGATAGTACCTGTCAGGGCGCTTGGCAGGCAGAAAATCACTTCTCTCGAATGGGTGAACGACTCCGAGATGCTGATTTCAATTTACAACAAGGGAGTGTACCGGTATGACCCGCATACGGATAAGACGGAATTCATATTCATAAAGGACAGGGAAACCAACGAAAATATTCTCAGACAGGACATTACAATACAGTTGAAAAGGCTCCCTTCCGGAAAGGTCGCAGTCCTGACCAGAAGCATCTACGAATATGACCCGGATACCGGTAAGATTGAGCCGTCCGGCATAAACCTGATCGGGACCAACAATCTCAGAATCGCCGACATCGGAGCAAAAAGCACCTTCCTCTACACTCATCACGAGATTTTCCGCCTGGACAATGCCGAACGGACTGCCGAGAAGATTTAC
>JALFFZ010000014.1 GCA_022777585.1 Bacteroidales bacterium
TCAGCGCGACCCCGAACGTACCTTCATTCACCTGGGACAGCACCCAGAAGCAGTACCACGTCTGCATCTGGGCGCTTCTGAAGGACAATGAGACCGGAAAGGAATTCTATTTCTTCGCTACGCATTACAACACCGGCTCGACCGATGTAGACATCCAGGCGAAGACAAATTCAACCAATCTCATTCTTTCCAGAATTGAGGAGGTTACAGGCGGGGACAGCAAGGCCATCGTATTCGTGGCCGGCGACATGAACGCTTCCATGGAGTCCAATGATTCCAGATGTGTCAGCCTCAAGCCATACCTTGAGAACGGATTCAAGAATGCCAGGGTCTCAGCCCTGTCCACAGACTCCGTCATCAGCTATAATGGCTTTTCCGACACGGAAAGGACGCAGAAGAGCAACATTGATTTCATATTCTACAAAAATGTCACGGGGATGGCCTTCAAGACGGTCAACGAGGCCTACGAGGGGATCAGATATCTTTCAGACCATTATCCGGTGACACTTAAGGCAATGACATTCTGATGAGAAGGACACTATTTTCAATGATGGCGGCAGCCGCCATCATATCCGGATGCACTGAAAGAATAACTTTCAAGGCAGGTGTTTCGGACATTTATCCGGACACATCCTATCTACTTACAGTCGAGACTGTTGACAGTCTGAGAAATACAGTAGTAACTGCCTGCTGTGACACCATCCCCGGCATATCCGTGACCATCCGCTGGGAGAAAGACGGGGATGACCTTGTAGCCAAGGCCACAGTCAGAAATGACAACCCTGAATATGTGGTCAAGAGTTTTGAAGGTCCGATAGTCGGAGGGATGCGATTCAACCTGGAGGAACACCATCTGATGATGCCGTTCGGGATGGGTGAACTATACAGGAAATGCCCTTCAGCTCCTGACGAAAAGGCTCCTATGGTCAGGGACGTTCTTTGGAAGAATGTAAATGGCAGATACGTTCTTTCAGCAGGCTATCCTTCAAGGAATATGTCAATGCAATGGTGTGCATTCGCATCCGAGAGCGAAGGAGTTTACTTTGCCAGCCACGACGCCGGTCGCAAAGGAAAGGAATTCAACGTGGTCTATGACCCTGTGGACAGCACTTTCTCTGTATCCCTGAGACATCTTTTCACCTGTTTCGGAGGGGAGGAATACGAGGTTCCGGAAACAAGGATCCATCCATACACGGGAAACTGGCACAGGGCTGCGGATTACTACAGGGCCTGGTTCGACACCTGCTTCAGGTACGTGGAGGAGCCTCAGTGGCTGAAGGATTGCTCCGGATGGCTGCTGGCTATCACGAAGCAGCAGAATGAGGAGATAATGTGGAACTACGATGAATATGCCAATGGGCTGAGCGATGCTGCCATTGACCGCGGACTTGACATCATCGGTCTTTTCGCCTGGGCTCACGGCGGTCACGACAGATTCTACCCGGACTACTACCCCGACCCGGAACGGGGTGGCGAGGAAGGCTTGCGTAAAGCTGTCGAAGGCATAAAGGAGAGGGGTCTGAGGACCATAATGTATGTCAACGGGCAGCTGATCGATCAGAACGGAACACAATTCTGGCCGGATACTGGTAAATTCATTACAATGGTTAACAAGGACGGCTCCCTTATCTCGGAAACCTGGCACAAGTACTATGACGCACCTGCAAGGACTCATGGCCGCGCCTGCTTCAGCTGCGATGTCTGGAGGAAACGGATGCTGTCAATGGCTAAACTGGCTCAGGATTTCGGTGCAGACGGCATTATCTATGACCAGCTTGCCACACGCTCCCCTCTTTTCTGCTACGGTGAAAATCACGGTCATACGGTCCCTGCGGTAGTTGTGGAACAGGACAGGCTGGACTTCATTACTGAGATCCGGGAGGAAATGTCCAGGATTGACCCTGAGTTCGTGGTGATGACAGAGGGTGTGGCTGACTACGAGATGAGTTGCATAAACATTTTTCACGGTTGCTCCTTCGATGTATATCCACCGGACCAGGCAGCGATGGAGGACAGGCTTACGGGACGTTCCGGAGCAACCTGGTTCCCGGAAATGCTCGAGTACACCTTCCCCGAGATGCTGATGACGGTCCGCAATCCAGCCCCTGTCACAAGCCGGAATATGAGCAATTTCACTCTGGTCAGCCATCTTAAGAATGAAATCGAATGCCGCTATATGGCAGATGTGAGATATCTTAAGGAGGACAGGATTCCGGAGATTGAGGATTATTACAATGTCACCACCAAGCCGGATCTCGCTCTGGTCCGCTCACAGGACCCTGTGGCAATGAGGGAGTACCAGAAATGCCTCGCCGATTTCCAAAGCCGGAACAAGGATCTGCTTCGTACAGGAAAATTCACTGATACAGAAGGATTTGCATTCAGCGGTTCTCATGAGTTATGCATGGCAAAAGCCTTTGTCTCTGGCGGGACCACTGGCATTGTCGTATGGAACATCTCTCAGGACAGACCTCTTGAGTATTCTGTGGAGGTCCCGGGAAAGAAGCTCATCTCGGCCGAGTCGCCCGAGAATACCAGGACCGATGCCGTGGCTCCGGAAAGCATCGTTCTTCTCAGGTTCGAATGAGCAAAACTTAAAATGAGAGGCTGACCTTCCGGCCAGCCTCTCATCATTTCTATTCCGGCTTATATGAATCCTTAAGCACCGTTGTCCTGTTGAACACAGGATGTTCCGGGGTGCTGTCCGGATCCTTGTAATAATAACCTACCCTTTCGAACTGTACGGCAATTCCCGAGTTGTCATCGAGGATGGCCGGCTCAGCATATCCCTTGCCGATGACCAGGGAATCAGGATTGAGGAAATCCTTGTAATCCTTGTCCTCCGGGATATCGCTCATATCTGCCTGGGTGAAGAGCCTGTCATAAAGACGGAGTTCGAGCTCCCTGGCGTGAGCGATTGACACCCAATGAATTGTGCCCTTGACACTTCTCCATTCTCCTCCGCCCGGACGGGTGGTCGGATCGTAGGTACATTTAAGTTCGACTACATTGCCATCGGCGTCCTTGATTACCTCATTGCACTTGATGATGTAGGTGTATTTGAGACGGACCTCTCCGTCCGGCTTGAGGCGGAAGAACTTCTTCGGAGCATCCTCCATGAAGTCGGCCCTGCTGATGTAGAGTTCGCCGGTGAACGGAACGCTTCTCTTGGCTCCTTCAGGCTCTGCAGGGTTGAGAGGGCAGTCGAACCACTCCACCTTGCCCTGCTCCCAGTTGGTGAGGGTGACCTTGATCGGGTCCTCCACCACCATATAACGGTTCGAGCGGGCATTGAGGTCCTGACGGACGCACCATTCGAGAAGCTGGATATCCATCAGCTGGTCGCGCTTGGAGACTCCGATTTTCTCGCAGAACATCTTGAGCGCCTGAGGAGTGTAGCCCCTTCTGCGCACACCGCAGAGCGTAGGCATACGCGGGTCATCCCAGCCGCTTACAAGCCCCTTCTGGACAAGTTCCAGAAGCTTGCGCTTGCTCATCAATGTATATGTGAGGTTCAGTCTGGCAAATTCGTACTGATGTGAAGGATAGATGCCGAGAGTCTTGATGAACCAGTCATACAGAGGCCTGTGCACGTCGAACTCTAGGGTACAGATGGAATGCGTGATATTCTCTATGGAGTCGCACTGACCGTGGGTGTAGTCGTACATAGGATAAATGCACCACTTGTCCCCTGTCCTGTGGTGGGATGCGTGCTTGATTCTGTAGAGAATCGGATCGCGGAACATCATGTTCGGGCTGGCCATGTCAATTTTGGCACGAAGCACCTTGGCTCCGTCCGGATACACGCCGGCCTTCATCTCCCTGAAAATGCGGAGGTTCTCCTCCACGCTCCTGTTCCTGTAAGGGCTCTCCGTTCCCGGCTTGTCCACCGTGCCGCGGCCTGCGCTGATTTCCTCCTGAGTCTGGTCATCGACGTATGCCAGACCCTCGCATATCATTTTCTCGGCCCATTCGTAAAGCTGGTCGAAGTAGTCGGAAGCATATTTCTCCTTGTCCCATTGGAATCCGAGCCACTGGATATCCTCCTTGATAGAGTCAACGTATTCGGTATCCTCCTTGGTAGGATTTGTGTCATCGAACCTGAGATTGGTCTTTCCGCCATATTTCTGGGCAAGACCGAAATTCAGGCAGATGCTCTTCGCATGTCCAAGATGAAGGTAACCGTTCGGCTCAGGAGGGAATCGCGTCAGAATGCTGTCCACTTTTCCGGATTTGAGGTCGGCTTCAATGATTTCCTCAAGGAAATTGAGTTTTCTAGGCTCAGCTGCCTCTTTCTTCACTTCTTCCATCTTTTGAATTCAGTTTTTTCAATATTTCCGCAGATACTGTCCGGTCAATGCAGGCCGAGGACTGCGGAATAATCCTGCCGGCATTTCAAATGTATTCCCGGCTCCGGAAAAGCCCGGGCCGGGTACATTTTGCAAACTTAAGAAAAAACATTCTAAAGTTCACATTATTTTGACAGTAAATTGTTTTGCACGGCAGTTTCCGGCCGTACCCGGAATCATTCGCCTACTCCGATTCCTCAAGGCCGAAAAGAATTATTCTCTCTATCGCCCTCTGGCATACCGGGCAGAACATCGGGCCGACATTGGACTTCATCCTGCAGTCAGGATATGGCCTGAACACGCCCTTGGAGAGATATCCCCCGCCCTCATAAGTTCCTACAATCGCTTCAGTGTCAGCTCCTTCGGCAATCGACTTCCATAACTCGGAGTCCTTGATCGGAGGAGTTGGAAGATAACGTCCATCAGCATCCTTCGCAGCATTGGCCGGCATCATGTCAGCCCACTTGGAATTGAAGTCAGCCATTGTAGTGATATTCTGCTCCCAAGGCTCCACGTCCGGGAAATAGTACGGAGAGTACATGTCGTCATAATAGTACTCGTCCGCAAGGCCGGCAAAGCTGTGTCCGAACTCGTGGACGACAACCGGCCTGAAACCGGAGTGATGGGCAGTGGTGAGAGTATAGGAATTGTAAATTCCGCCGCCACCGTAAGTATCTGTGTTTGCGAGGATTATGATATGCTCATAAGCAATGCCCTGGAGTCTGTCGGCAAGGTCCTTGAGGCGCAATGTGGTAAGATACCTGTCCATATAGAAGGTGCTGAATCCGGAGCTGAGAGGTGTCCTTTTCCAGTCGTTCTCAAGCGGCACGGTGACCCCGCTCTCCTCCGAAGGAAGGGCAACGGCCACGAAATTGAGCCTGCCGGCGTATTTTCCGAACGGTTCGTGCTCAAGCAGGGCATCGACAGCAGCACGGGCATCCTTGTAGAAAAGCCTGGCTTCCTTCGCCGTGTAGCCTTCAGCGACAATGGCTATGTCAATGCACTCCTCAGGGCTTCCGCTCCTGTGCAGATATTTGTGCGGAGCCGGATTCGGAGTCATTTTCCTTATGAGGATGTCGGACGGATCCACCGGATGGGTGAAGGATGCGTTCTTCACGCCTCTGTGGCTGAACAGCTCCACGGTAACAGTGGCGGCCTTCTTCGGCATTGGAAGCAGATAGACATTCTCGAAGGATTTCCTGATTCTGGTAGCCTCCTCCGTAGTCTGCCACTCCTGAAACAGAGTCGAGAAGGTCTGCCTGTAGAGGACCTTGCTGCTGGCGGAATCGCGCAGGGTGATGCAGCCGTTTCCTGCAACCGGAACCTTGTCCATATTGACCCTCCTGCCTGCCCAGCCCTCGGAAGCTGACATCTCGTCCAGATAGATTTCCTGGGAGGTTGCGTCTCCCGCAAAGATATAGTCAATACGCAATGTGCTGTCAGTCAGATAGTTGTCAAAAATGCCCCCGGCATTGTCCTGAGCCTGGACATTTACTGCGGCCAGCATTGCCACAGCAGCCGATGTAATGATGATCCTCTTCATGGTATGGAATTTACTTGATTAGATTCAGAAACTCGTTCCTGGTCCTGGCCGAGGAAAGGAATGCTCCGGAAAATGCCGAAGTAGTCGTCACCGCATTGGACTTCTGCACTCCCCTGATCTGCATGCAGGTATGCGTGGCCTCTATCACGACTGCGACTCCGAGCGGATTCAATGCCTCCTGGATGCAGTCCCTGATCTGAACGGTAAGACGCTCCTGGACCTGAAGCCTGCGGGCATAGGTCTCCACCACTCTGGCTATCTTGCTCAGCCCGGTAATCTTCCCGTTGGGTATATAGGCCACGTGTGCCTTGCCGATGAATGGCAGCATATGGTGCTCGCAGGACGAATAAAGCTCAATGTCCTTGATGAGGACCATCTGCTGGTACTCCTCGTCGAAAACAGCAGACTTGATGATCTCAACTCCGTCCTGGGCATAGCCCTTCGTCATGAACTGCATCGCCTTCGCCACCCTCTCCGGTGTCTTCAGCAAGCCCTCCCTCTCAGTGTCCTCACCGAGAAGCTTCAATATTTCCTTGACGTGAGCCGCAATCTTCTCCGTGGTCTCAGCATCATATTTCTCTTCTGAAAAGTACGCCATCTTTTAAATCCATTAATATTTCAATCGAATGTCACTCTCCGGACGGTTGTCCTGCTCCGAAATCCCGCTGGCATATCATCCGGCACCAAATGTAATAAATTTGCAGAAAATATGCAATTGGAGAGAGGAATAATCACGTAGAATCCTGCTGCACAATACGCCGCAACTTCAAGTCAGGAAGTATAATGGCCGACTCAGGCTCATCATCCCGGGCTTCCTTTGCTTTCCATGCCACGATAAATCGGACAGAAGCGGCGACAACCTCATATCCCTTTTCCCGCCATACATTGAGTTTTTCTTTCATTGAGGCAGAAAGCATTGCCAGGCAGACTCCCCTTTCATCATGTTCCTCAATATGGTAAAGTCTATTCTCAAAGAATGCAAGTGAATCGCCGCTTCGCATAGAAAGAATCTCCTTTTTACGGGTCTTGAAGAAATCGAGGAAAACATCCTTGTGGGTAAGTTGTAGAACAATTTCCTCCGGCATTGAATATACCGACTTATCCGTGAAGTACCGGCAGCCATCCAAACCGGAAAAAATGTCCGAGTTCGTGTGAATGAATAAACCTTTCTTCGCCCGTGTCATCCCTACATAATACTTCCGCATCTGGGCATCATCCTGCTGGTAGCCCTTCTTGACGAGCATACATACATTGTCAAACTCGTAGCCCTTTGACTTATGGATAGTTGAGATTACGACATCCGCTCCGGTGAAATCGCTGAAATCCTCCAGTGAGGATTCGTATGCGAACTCCAGGAAGTCAGTCCAATATTTCTCCCGGCTGGTCTTCTCGAACCTGGACATGAAATTCAGGACGTAAGGAAGGCATAAACTGGTGGAATAGACACGTTTCAGATTGTCCCTGGCCGCATTCCAGACCTCATCCTGTATAACGGGCAGCATCTTCCCGCCGGAAATGGTCATCTTCTTCCTCAATTCTTTGAAAAGATATTTCACCTCGGCAAGTTTCGTGAACCGGAATCCGTCCAATGACTGGACGAGACGAGCCTTTACTCCCCTTTTCACCAGCATTGCAAGAATCATTGCGGCTTCCTCATTGGTCTGTGTCAGCACGCAGGAGGTACCGCCCTCACCAATAAGCCGCATCAAGTGATTGACCAGCGGTTCAAACAAGACATCTGAAGTATGCAATACGACTTCCACATTGCCTTTGTCGCCTGAAACTGCCTCAATCGGAGTTTTCTTCAACCTGTTCCCTATCCGTTGCGCGAACGCATTGGCAAATTTCACGATTTCGCGGCTGCTCCGATAGTTCTGAGTCATTTCAATGAAACGGCCGCCCGGTCCCTCCGCCAGAAAACGCATATACTTCGAGTCGGAACCCCTGAATTCAAAGATATTCTGGTCATCGTCACCAACCGCTATCAATCTCAATTCCTCATTGCGGTCCATAAGCGCCTTCACGAGTTCAAACTCCTCCCTGCACATATCCTGAGCCTCGTCAATGACAAGGACCGATTTAGATATCCTGGATGGCTCGACTTCCCCGTCAAGAATCATTCTAGTTGCCCGGGAAACCACATCATTGGAATCATCAAGGTTCCCCACACGCCCGAGAATGTCAAAGGCATAGGAATGGAAAGTCTTGATTTCCACAAACATAGCCGCATTGCCAATCAACTTTGCAAGCCTCTCCTTGAATTCCGTGGCAGCCGTCCTGGAAAAAGTCAGCATAAGGAGCTGCTCGTGCTTGACATCCTCAAGCATCAATATTGAGGCAAGTTTATGAACCAGCACCCGCGTCTTTCCGCTGCCCGGTCCAGCGGCTACTACGATACAGCGGGATTCCTTGTCATTGATGATTTCCATCTGTCCCGGCGAAAGCTGCCTGAAGAGCTGGTTGTATTTGGCAGGCGTCAGATTGCGTTCGATTTCCTCGACACGCTCACCCTTGAAGTACTTGGCTATGAATTTTCTGTAATCCATCCGGAAGTAGTCGCTGACGTAGGCGAGAGCGGCATTGTAGTCCTTCACCATAAGGTTTGCGTACTCCCCGACAATGTGGACCTGCTGGATTTTCTGTCTGTAGAACTCATCCAGCATCTTGTAGTCATCTTTCTTGTACTGGAACTTGGCATCCTTTATACGGCGGATATCCATAGCATTGTATATCACGAGGAATCCGCCTTCTATTTTCAGCGCTCCAATTTTTGAAAGGTACAGCAGGGCCTCCTCCACATCCTCAAGCCGGTAATTCCCCGCATTGCCGAAAAGGCCCTGTCTTTCATTCAGGGCATTGAGCAGTTCCAGAACGGAGAAATGCACAGCCTGATCCTGCTGACCGGTGGCTTGCCCGTACAGGTACTCTATGACGAAGCGGCTGATGTCTGTCCTTTTCTCGTGCTTGGAGAGGATGGTGTCCATGCCATTGACAAGTTTGAGCCTCATCATTCCACCTCCTGCGCCTCCTGTGTTTTTGACATAGCCTTTTATTGAGAGGAAAAACAATATTGTCCTGATGTCCTTCTCCGAAGTAGCCTGTATTCCATCCTTTACAGCATCATCATTCAACAGTTTGGCGGTGACACTGATACCTTCCTCAGGGATCTTTTCAATGATATAGCGTTCGATACGCGCGAAACGGTCCAGAACGGTATTCGCCTTTCGCCCTGTAGAGCCTCCATCATTGAGAAAGGCTGTAAGGTCCTTGGAGTCGGCGAGAATCCCCTCCTGCCTCATCCTGTCAACGGCGGAAATCACTTCGCGCTTGGTAAGCGCAAGTATATCAGTAAGATAATCAATGCGGGACTCGGCCTCTGAGCCATTTCCCCTGGATTTGTGTTTCTCGGAAATAAGAGACTTGATAATTCGCACGGCCTTCTCCCTGTCCTTCTCGTCGAAAAGAAGAGACTTTTCCAGGCGTGCCCGCGCCTCATCCATATTGCGCACGGTTATGCCTGTCGCAAATACCCGCGGAACATTATTTCCCCTTTCGAGATAGCCGCTCTGCTCCAATGCCGCAACTGCCGTCTTGACCCTTGTCTCAATGTCATTGACCGAGTCGTCCCACCCGGCTGCCCTGGCGATTTCAAGGGCTGAGCAACATAAGTGCGGGCGTTGTCTGGTAAAAGACTTCACAGCCCGCCAAACCTGCTGTATCTCGCTGATACTCAGTTTGGTCTGATTGAGCAATATAAAATGTTTGTCAAGGTCGGCATCATTGTACAGGACATAGCAGCGGGCCTCGAGATGCGGGTCCCTGCCGGCCCTTCCCGCCTCCTGCACATAATTTTCCAGCGAATCGGAGATGTCATAATGAATCACCAGGCCGACATCCTTCTTGTCCACGCCCATTCCGAATGCTGATGTCGCCACGATAATCCTGACTTCATCATTCATAAAGGCCTCCTGATTGCGGACCTTGTCGTCCACCTCCATCCTGCCGTTGAACGGCAATGCGGGATATCCGTCCGAAGTCAGTTTCCGGGCAATGTCCTCGGACCTTTTTGTCCTTGACACATAGACAATTGCCGGACAATCGGACTCTGATACCAAGTTTCGGAGAAGGGAATATTTATTATCGTCAGTCTCAGCATACAGCACGGAATAATGGAGATTTGTCCTTGAGGCCGAAGATGCGAACCGGCTGAGTTCAGTCCCGAGTTCCCGCCGGAAATAATCGCAGATATCCTGAACGACCTTCTGCTTGGCCGTAGCCGTGAAACAGGAGACAGGAATGGGTTCAAAGCATTGTTTCTTCAACTGATACTCCCTGATAAACTTCCCGATATGTATATAGTCCACGCGGAAGTCCTGCCCCCAAGCCGAAAAGCAATGAGCCTCATCAATGACAAAGCGGACGACGTCCCGGGACAGCAGAATCTTCTCTATCGTCTTGGACCTCAACATCTCCGGGGAGATATAGAGCAGCGACGCCTCACCATCCCGGACTCTTTCAATGGCATTGGCCCTGTCAATCGGATCCAGAAGCCCGTTAACGGTGACGGCATCCGTAATTCCGCGAGCAGCCAGATTGTCGACCTGGTCTTTCATCAGGGACTGAAGCGGGGAAATAACGACCGTGAGGCCACGTACGGCACGTCCTGCCATAAGTGCCGGCAACTGGAACGTCAATGATTTTCCTCCGCCGGTAGGGAATATCGCAAGCAGGGACTTGCCCTCGACTGCGGCCCTGGCGGCATTCTCCTGCAATGATTCCCCATCGTATTTCCTGAACTGGTCAAAGCCGAAGAACAGTTTCAGGTTATAATGCAGGTCAAGACTCTTGCCGCAATATGCACAGCCTTCGGCGCAGCGGGTATGCCTGAGCAAATGCAGAAGATACTCCACTTCGGGATAGTTGTAAAGCACCCAGGGCGGAGTCACTGAGCGGTAATCGGAGGTACCGGCCAGGGCGAGGGCGTAGGCCAATGCGACAGGATGACGTTCAATCATCATTCGCAGATCAGAATGCCCGCAAATCTTCCCCGTGAAGAAAAGGGCAATATGAGCAGCAGCTTCCTGAACAGACCCGATTTCAGCATTGTCTTCTTCCTTACAATATCCTGACACGAGCTTCAGGAAACCGTCAAATTCAGCATTTCCCTGGAGGAGATATCTGTAAAACGACCGCATCTCATGGGTGAGCCGGCTCCATTCTGCAATCTCGTCCATCAGAAGGTCCCTGGCCTTCATACAGTCATTGACAGGGTTGTTCAGCTGATCTGTCTGGAGTTTGTCGTCCTTGAGGAGTCTGTGATAAGGCCTTTCCGGAAAAAGCAACGGGGACATATAGAGGGTATCGACAGCAATCCATTCCTTCGTCTTGTCGGAATAATCATGATGTACAATGCAGGAGCCCTCATTGTCAAACAAATATTTGAGGTCGTGGTGGATGATATTGTGACCGCAGATGAAATCGGCATCGCGGAGCATCCCAAGGGCATTGTCTTTCGATGCAGAATGCGACATTGCACCATCTCCAGTCACCACTCCGATATCATGAATTTTCTTGTCACCGAGTCCCACTTCAACGTCCAGAAACGCCAGTTTAGACGGATCGGAACAGCTCGCAGCATTATTGCTGCGAGATTCATTTCCCCTTAACAGCCGACCCCAGAAAGACATTGTGATTTATACTTCAACAATTGCAAGTTGCAAATATACTTCAAGTTTTGCAACAAGACAATCCACCCGCAATGTCAACTGCGTCGAAATCGCTTGAAAGAATTTTCGTGTCTACTTTTTGCGTCTGGTACAACTGGTACAGTACTCTGGTACACTAAAATCCAAATGACTGATTATTTTAGCGCCAAATTACTGAAAAATATTAGGCCAAATTACTGAATATTGAAATCTTCAGTTATCTTTGTAAGCGTAAATAGTTTGATATATGGAAGGATACAGACATCGAATAATGGATAGTTTGCTTGAGAAAAAATTGCAAGCAAAAGGCGCTGTACTAATAGAGGGCCCTAAATGGTGTGGAAAAACAACAACTGCAGAGGAGATCGCTGCCAGTAAAATATTGTTGGCTAGAACTGATGTAAAGAACAATTTCAAAAGTTTATTAGAAATA
>JALFFZ010000023.1 GCA_022777585.1 Bacteroidales bacterium
GAAGCTTCACTTGAAGGTGAATCGCGAGGAGACGGAAGTGGGCATCGCACGCGAAATGAAGCTCCTCGGCTACTCGTTCTACAAGACAGGCGAGGGATGAAGGCTGCGGGTGCACCCCAAGAGCATTGCGAAGCTGAAAGCAAAATTGAAACTGCTGACAAGCCGAAGCAACGGAATGGGATACGAGCGGCGCAAACAGGTACTTCACGAAACGATACGCGGCTGGGTGGGCTACTTCAAGCTGGCGGATATGAAAACCTCCCTTGAAGTCATTGACCAATGGCTACGCAGGCGTATACGGATGTGTATCTGGAAGGCGTGGAAGCGCCCGCAGACACGGGTTAAGAACCTAGTCAAGTGCGGTATCAAGCCATACTGGGCTCGAATCTACGGGAATAGCAGCAATGGATGTTGGGCTAATGCGGAAGGCATTGTGCACCACGCCGCTGGGAACGAGAAACTCCGTCGTGCTGGCTACCCGTGCCTGATGGACTACTATGTTCAATTGCACAGAATGTAAGGAACCGCCGTATGCCGAACGGCACGTACGGTGGTGTGAGAGGTCGGTAAACGAAAGTAGGAGATAAACTTCATTACTTTCGTTTACCTCCTACTCGATTTATGCTTATTCAACACTTACGGTATAATTGGACAAGGCTTCAAAGTCATAAGGCGTGCTGACACGCTTTCCGAACAGGTGTTCTACCTTGGTAAGGAGTGAGTTCAGGGATATTGTTGTGCAATGCAGTCATGGTAACCACAAAATTATAAGGCTGCCAAGCAATTTTTGTTTCAAAATTGTTTCAAATTGCCTTTTGGAAGAAATGGATAATCAGAATAAAAATACGGCTGCAGCAGGCTGTGCCTCACCTCTGGCAGAGCAGAAGCCGGGCCTGACAGGGGAATCAGCCCGAAAATCAGGAAAAATGAAAAATTTCACTTGGAAATTGCTCGAAATGCGCTCCGGGAAATGTATCTTTGTAATATGGTCCGGCGGCGTGCGCTGAATTGTGCGCAGGGATCCGGAGATTGATTAACATTTAACGTGGAGAGCAATGATTACTCTTGAACAGATAAAGGCTCTGCATCAGCGTATGGATACGCTGGGGAGGTGTCTTTGACATCGAAGCGAAACGTGCGAAAGTAGCTGAGCTTCAGAAACAGACTGAGGCCGCCGATTTCTGGAATGACCCCAAGGCGGCCGAGGCATTCATGAAAAACATGAACGGGGTCAAGTCCTGGGTCACGGACTATGACAGGGCTTTTTCGCAGACCGAGGACCTTGACGTATTGTACGACTTCGCCAAGGACAGCATGGACCTGACGGCGGAGAATGCCGTGGAGTCCGAGGAGATGGCCGAACTTGGAGCTGCGTATGACGTGGCCCTGAAGTCGGTGGAGGACCTTGAGCTCAAGAATATGCTTGGGGCCGAGGGAGACAATCTCGGTGCGGTATTGACCATAAACTCAGGTGCCGGCGGCACTGAGGCCAATGACTGGTCGGCGATGCTCATGAGGATGTATATGAGATGGGGAGAGCGCAACGGCTTCAAAATGACGGTCACGGACCTTCTCGAAGGAGACGAGGCCGGCATAAAGTCGGCTACTATCCAGGTGGACGGAGACTATGCTTTCGGCTATCTCAAGGCCGAGAACGGAGTCCACAGGCTGGTCCGCATATCTCCTTTCAACGCCCAGGGCAAGCGCCAGACCACATTCTCGTCCGTGTTCGTCTATCCGCTTGTGGATGATACCATCAACATTGAAATCAACCCTTCCGACCTCGAATGGGATACCTTCCGTTCGGGAGGCCACGGGGGACAGAATGTGAACAAGGTCGAGACCGGAGTCCGCGTAAGGCATATCCCTTCCGGAATCATGGTAGAGAATACCGAGACCAGGTCCCAGCAGGACAACAGGCAGAACGCCCTCCGTATCCTCAAGTCCAGGCTTTACGACATTGAACTCAAGAAACGCCAGGCTAAGCAGGCCGAGCTCGAGGGCAGCAAGAAGCGCATCGAGTGGGGCTCCCAGATACGTTCCTACGTGCTTCACCCTTACAAGATGGTGAAGGACCTCAGGACCGGTCTCGCCACTGCCGACACCCAGGGAGTTCTCGACGGCGACATCGACCAGTTCATGAAGGCCTTCCTGATGAATCAGGGCAATGCTGATGTTCAAATTGAAGATATTGATTGATAATTACTTAAACATTTATAGCAATGGCAGAATTCAAATATGCTCCGATGTTCCAGCTCGGAGAGGACACCACGGAATACTACAGGATTCCGGGTTCAGAGAAACTCGTTTCAACCTCGGAGTTCGAGGGAAAGAAAATGCTCAAGGTCACTCCGGAGGCATTGACCGTCATGGCCAATACCGCTTTCAGGGATGTAAGCTTCCTTCTTCGCCGCAGCCACAATGAGCAGGTTGCGAAGATTCTTTCAGACCCGGAGGCCACGGCCAATGACAAATACGTTGCCCTGACCTTCCTGCGCAATGCTGAAGTGGCCGCGAAGGGCAAGCTCCCTCTCTGCCAGGATACCGGTACTGCCATCATCCATGGCGAGAAGGGCCAGCAGGTATGGACGGGCTTCGAGGATGAGGAGGCGCTATCGCTCGGAGTGTTCAAGACCTATACCGAGGAGAATCTCCGCTATTCACAGAATGCTCCTCTCGACATGTACAATGAGGTGAACACCAAGTGCAACCTTCCTGCGCAGATCGACATCGAGGCCGTTCAGGGCGACGAGTACCGTTTCCTGATGGTCACCAAGGGAGGCGGCTCGGCCAACAAGAGCTATCTCTATCAGGAGACCAAGGCCAGGATTCAGAATCCGGGAACTCTCATTCCTTTCCTCGTGGCCAAGATGAAGAGCCTCGGAACCGCAGCCTGCCCTCCATATCATATCGCCTTCGTAATCGGAGGAACCTCTGCCGAGAAGAACCTTCTCACGGTGAAGCTTGCCTCCACCCATTATTATGACAGCCTTCCGACCACCGGTGACGAGACAGGCCGCGCATTCCGTGACGTGGAGCTTGAGAAGCAGCTTCTCGAGGAGGCTCACAAGATCGGTCTCGGCGCACAGTTCGGCGGAAAGTACATGGCTCACGACGTGCGCGTGATTCGTCTTCCGCGTCACGGCGCAAGCTGCCCTATCGGATTGGGAGTCAGCTGTTCAGCCGACCGAAACATCAAGGCAAAGATCAACGCCGACGGTATCTGGATCGAGAAGATGGACGACAAGCCTTACGAACTCATTCCAGAGGAGCTTCGCAATGCCGGAGAAGGTGACGTGGTGAAGATTGACCTCGACCGCCCGATGTCAGAAGTATGCGCCGAGCTTACCAAGTATCCGGTTTCCACCCGCCTCTCACTCAACGGAACCATCATCGTTGGCCGTGACATCGCCCACGCAAAGATCAAGGCCCGTCTCGATGCAGGCGAGGAGATGCCACAGTACCTCAAGGATCATCCGATTTACTATGCCGGTCCTGCCAAGACTCCGGAAGGAATGCCTTGCGGCTCAATGGGACCTACAACTGCCGGCAGAATGGACCCATACGTGGACGAGTTCCAGGATCACGGCGGAAGCATGATCATGATAGCCAAGGGTAACCGCAGCCAGCAGGTTACGGATGCCTGCAGGAAGCACGGCGGATTCTACCTCGGATCCATCGGCGGCCCGGCTGCCATCCTTGCCCAGAACAATATCAAGTCCATCGAGTGCGTGGAGTATCCTGAGCTCGGAATGGAGGCCATATGGAAGATCCGCGTCGAGGACTTCCCTGCATTCATCCTCGTGGATGACAAGGGCAATGACTTCTTCAAGCAGTTCGGAATATAATGTCCAGCTTTTCTGAAGAAAAATATAACGAACTGATTCAGAGTATATTCCTGCGTTTTCCGTCAGTCCAGAACGTCTCTTTCGGGGAGGCGTACAAGCCAGGACTTGACAGGATGGAGGAATTCAGGGGACTGCTCGGGAACCCTGACGGGAGATACAGGACTGTCCACATTGCCGGGACCAACGGCAAGGGATCCACTGCCAGCATGCTGGCTTCGGCTCTTGCAGCCTGCGGCCTGAAAGTGGGCATATACACATCTCCGCATATTCTGGATTTCAGGGAGAGAATGAGGATCGTTGACGGAAGGAAGTCTTCCGCCGACGGTCCTTCCCTCGTTACTGAGGAATACGTGTATGATTTCCTGACCAGGTACAATGATGACCTGGACCGGCTCCAGCTCTCGTTTTTCGAGATTACCACCGGCCTGGCTTTCAGATGGTTCGCCGATATGGAGGTGGACTGGGCAGTGATCGAGACAGGGCTCGGGGGCAGGCTGGACAGCACCAATGTCATCACTCCCGAGCTGAGCGTGATCACCAGCATCGGTCTTGACCATTGCGACCTGCTCGGCAATACCCTGGAGGAAATCGCTGCGGAGAAGGCCGGTATCATCAAGAAGGGAGTCCCTGTGGTTGTCGGAGGTCACCCGGCTGAGGATGTTGCGGCCGTATTCAGGAAAAAGGCAGGGGAGATGCAGTCCCGTATTGTCTTTGCTGATGTCGTCCAGCCCTCCCTGTGGAAAGACCATTCTTCATTCATAATGGAGGGAATGGATCTGAGGGGAGGCTATCAGGAGATGAATCTCCGGACGGTTCTTGCCTCTCTGGATGTGCTTGGGCAGCTCAGCCCGGAACTCCGCATCACTGGGATGGAGACGGCGGAGGCGATTATGCATACTGCCGTGCGGACCGGTTTCCACGGAAGATGGGAGAGGCTTTCGACCTGTCCTGACGTCATATGTGACATAGGACACAATGCTGCCGCCCTTGCCAATAACTTCGCCCAACTGAACGGATATCTGGATAATGATACATATTCCTCACTCATAATAGTTTACGGAGTGATGGCGGACAAGAATCTGGAGGATATTCTCCCGCTTTTCCCGGATAGGGCCACCTGGATATTCACGACTCCGCATACCCGCAGGGCCATGCAGGCATCGGAAATCAAGGCCCGTTACGATGAATGGTGCAGTTCAGCCGGACGTTCCTCCGCATTGTCGTACGTATGTGACGACGTACGTTCCGCAGTGGCCCTGGCCATCAGGACTGCCGGGCAGTATGGAGGGAATCCGCTCATATACATCGGAGGCTCGACCTTCGTGGTCTCCGAGGCTATGCCGTGTTTCCGTTAGGGAAGGCGTGCAATACTTCTGATAATCCGGCATTTATGTTATCGGATGACAATTGTGACCGCAATGAAGAAAATTACATTGGCATTGTTTACGGCTATTGTCGTGACTGCCGCTACAGCATTGACTATGAAAGCATTCTTTAACAGCAAGCCTTCCGGTGAAGATAAGGACGGGCACGTCCTGACTGAATTGTGGTCGGAATATGCCAAGGCTGAGGCTGCGGATCTGCCTCTCAGACAGATTGAGATTCTCTCCAGAATCAAGACTGAGGCGCTTTCCCGGAAACTGGCCTGGGATTTCTACGATGCGGGCAGGAAATATGTGTCAGTGTCGGTGTCCCGCAACTGGAAATTGCGTGACAGCCTTGAGACCAGGTTCAGGGAAGAAATCCTTGAGTCCTCTGTTCCGACGGCCAGGTTTGCATATATGATGGATGACGCCCGACCGGACGAGGTGCTCGCTTTCCTCAGGGACAATGCAGGTGTGATGAAATCGTCCAGGAATCACGGTTTCTATGGAATGTCTTTCAGATATGGAGGAGACCGGCTGGCGGCACGTGAATACAGAAGGAGTCATTACCTTAATGACTGGCAGTTTGCGATGTGGACATTGCTTAATACTTGCGGCAAATGCAATGTCAGGGATAGCGAAATTTATGCGGAACTGTCTGAATATGAGAAGGATAACTATCCTTTCGGAATATTGCTGGAATATTGTGCGATACCTTACGGATATGGATGTGACAGGGAAAAGTCCAGGAAGGAACTGAAGGCATTTGCCGGAAAATACGACGGAAAGGCCGTGTCTGCATGGGCAAAGGCCGACCTTCTGGAAATGGAGTTCTCCGATCTGAATGACAATGATGCGGATGCGGAGTCCTATCGTGAACTTTACGGAAAATGCCGTGAGCTACTTAAGGAAATCAAGGCTTATTCCGGGGATGAGGCTGAGCTTGTATCGGAACTCAGTTCTCCTGCCAATCTTGCGGACAGGCTCTCTTCCAGGAACATTGACATCGATGTGAAGGATGGAAGGGCTGTAATTGTCCTTCAGAATCTGGACAAGGTCAAGCTGAGCATTCTTGAATCCGGCAAGTCATTGTCTGATACTGCATTGGTCAATGAAAGGCGCAGTTTCTACGTCGGGGATACTCTGGAATACTCTCTGCCGGCCCTGGATGACGGCACTTACGAAATCAGGGCTTCTTCAGGCAATGTCAAGGCTGTCAGGGACTTCCAGATTTACAGGGTTTCATTGGCACTCAGGCGGGAGGAGTCCGGGCTCTGCGCCTATGCGGCCGACTGGAAAACCGGTGAGCCGGTGGGCAAGGCTGATGTGCGGCTTTACAAGAACGGAAACCTTCTTGCTGAGGTCAAGGACTTTATTTTCAATGGTTTCACGACGCTGCCGGAGGAGATTGGGGCCAAGATATCAGCCCGCTCCAGCTATGAGATGGAATGCTCATATACGGACTATGACGGACTGAAAAAGTCGAGCCGCCGCATTTCCTGGAGCAATTGGCGTTTCGACAAACCGGAGTCGTTCAGGGAAGAACTTGATGGAGAAATTTTCACGGACAGAAGGGCATACAACCCTGGTGACAAGGCTGAGTTCAAGGCAATATTCTTCCGTACCGACTATCAGAACAGTGCTTCCGTAGTTCCGGAGGGTAAGTCGGTGGAGGTGTCAATGTTTGATTCAGAGCATAATCTTGTCGAGAAGAAGACATTGATTACCAATGAGTTCGGCTCTGTAGCCGGAAGTTTCGACATCCCTTCAGGCGTGCGGAACGGCATGTTCTCCATTGAGGCGGAGTTGGGGAACGGCAGCGTATCGGGCACTTTCCGCGTGGACGAGTTCGTTCTCCCTGCATTCGACCTTGAATTCGATGAGACTGACAGGATTTATCTTCCGGGGGACAATCTGGTATTCTCCGGCAAACTTGTATCCTACTCAGGTCACAGCCTTTCCGGAGCCTCAGTATCCTACAGTATCGGCAGCTGGGGCAGCGTGAAGGAAGAGGGAACGATGGAGATCGGCACAGACGGCTCATTCAGGAAGGAGTTCAGGACTTCAGCCGATGACAGCTGGCGTTCATACACATTGAATCTGATTGTCAATGACAATACAGGGGAGACCCGCGAATGGTCCAGGACATTGCAGGTTGCAGGTGACTTCGACCTGGAGGTCAGCCTTGAGAACGGCCTCTTGACCGAGGGTAAGATTATTGGCTCTGAGCGTTTCACGAAGTTCCGTGTGCTTGATCGGGAAATGGCCGAGGTGCTCTTCTCCATCAGGTCGGGCTATGAGATGAAGACTCCGGTGGATGTCGCATATCGCATTGAAAATGAGGCAGGAAAGCCTGTCTGCAGCGGCAATGCGGCCACCGGGAAGCCGATAAGTCTGGATTTCTCGGCCCTGCCTTCCGGACTTTACAGAATCATTGGAGAGGCCTCGATGACTTCTGCCGCCGGCAAGACATATTCTGATGCCGGGGAGATTTCCCTGCTGCTTGTACGCCCGGGGGACAAGATGATCGATGCCCCTGTTGCAGAGGTGGTTGCCGCAGGAGGTGCTGAGGTTGAGACTGGAGATAAAATGGATGTTCTTTTCGGCAATGCGGACGGTGACGGTCTCTGGGCATTTGCCGACATCTTCGGGGAGAACGGAAGGAGGCTTG
>JALFFZ010000051.1 GCA_022777585.1 Bacteroidales bacterium
AGCCAGGATATGGCACTCGCGGAATCGCATACCGCGGACTGGACGGTGAAGACCCCGCCTATGCTGCTGCGTATCAGGTTGGGGTTGTAGAGGTCGGTGAGCGGATCACAGATAATCACCGCATCGGCACCCGCCGCATCGGCGCTCCTGAACACGGCGCCCAGGTTCCCCGGTTTCTCCACGCTTTCCAGCACCACAATCAGGGGATTGTCCTTCAACGTCAGGTCCTCAAGGGTGTGGGGGCGAGCTTTGACCCTGGCCACAAGACCCTCCGTGCCTCCCCTGTAGGCGATTTTGCCGTATAGTTCAGCCGTCAGTTCCGACACGGGCACATCCCCTATGAGCTCCTGAGGCAGTTCCGGAAGTATCTCCGGGCACCAGAACACGCTGTCCAGTTCATACCCTGCCTCCAGGCAGTGCTCCAGTTCGCGCCTGCCCTCTACCACGAAGAGTCCCAGGGCACGCCTTGTCCGGGATTTCTCCTGCAATTCCAGAACCTGCCTGATGCGCTCGTTCCGGGCCGATGTTATCTTCTCTGTTTTCACAGATGCGAAGATAAGTTTTTTACGGGTATATCTACTTTGCCAACCTGAAATTGTCGAAGAAAACCCTATTCTTTGATGCAGCTCCGGTACCTATGACAAGATATGTATCGCTTGAAGCGGACAGAATGGTAGCAGTGCAATCCTGCCATGCATCCGACCTTTCAAGAGTTATACTCAGGACATTTGAGCCATCCGCAAAAGTACCCGAGCCCACTATTTCCACGTTAATGATGCGACTTGTATCCATTACACCTGAAAAATACTGATAGAATCCGCAGGCGTCAAAACTGATTTTTACATCTGTCGGAGCTTCCAGCATAGAGAATGCAGGAGTGACCGCTGCGCCTAAGGCTGATGAAGAGTTCATCTGAATATATCCAGGTCGAACATATATACTCTTTTTAGTGGAGGACGGATAACCCCAGCCATTCATATCCACCGTGCCTTCAGAAATCATATAGTCAAAACGAATGCTCTTGTCAACGGTGCAATATGTATTCAGCCAATCAGTATAAGGATATTGCGAATTGATATTTGTGGTCCAACTGAAATCATCGCTGAAAAGCAGTGTTTCACCCGAATCAGTTAGATCGCATTTTAGAGCGGAAGACCATAGAGAAGAAGAGAAAGTCTGCGGAACCTCAGTCTTACTGCTATCATAATTCATATGATTTGCACATATCCTGACATTATAATATGCATGACCAGGTACCGTCTTTCCTTCAAGCCCACCTATATGAACACGGTTTTCCCAGGTTTTTCCTTCGGCAACCACAATACCGTCAGGACGTACTACACGATAATCATAATCCGTCGCATTCTCCACTGCACTCCAATTCAAGTCAAAGCCATAAGCGGTATTATCGGAGACCGTTATCCCAGACGGAACCGCCAACGCAGGAATCTGAGCGGTTGGATCATAGTCATCAGCCAGTTTGACTACGGAAAAATAGTCAATCATTACTCTTCCCTTGGCAGCTGTGACAGTAGAAATCGAGAATCTTGTTTCCGCTGTAATCCCCTTCACGAAGAAAGTGCTCCGGCCCCAATCATTCCAACAGCCCAAATTGAACTCCACGCTACTGCTTCCATCCTCAAAACATCCCTCACCGACAATGGAGATGCGGACCAGGTCCGAATCATAATAATCATTTGTGCCAAGAAAAGCTGTTGCCCCCAAAGTGACAAGTGCATTGACAGCGGCGTCACTGTCAATCGTCCGGACATATGGAGTAAGAACTGAGCCTACGGCTGATGCTGTTCCAAGTTTGATGCAACCCTCATAAAGATATGCCTTGGATACCATTTCCCAACCGGCAGATCGTATAGCTTCCGCACATTCAGCCGAGACTGAGGCAAAGCCGATTCCCGAAGGGTTGGATGGATAAGTTGAAACGAAACTGTCCTGTGTACAGAGCGCCTTTGTCACCCAGCTCAAATCATCCTCAACAAAAACAAAACCGACTTCATGGGAATCTATGACTGTTTCAACAACAGGCTTAGTCTCTCCCTTGACCTCATCACTCCAATCCGAAGGAAGATACAATTTGTCTCCATCTTCAGGGATAGCCCTCACTTTCAGCTTACATGCCGTACCCTCGTCAATAGAATCAAATACCACGGACACTTCACTCGTGACACCGCTTCTGGTATCTACTTCCTGCCCACAATACAGGCAGGTATAGACATATTCATAAGCAGATGCATTCTCCACCGGCTCCCAGTTGAATTTGATTGAGTTTGGAGAAGATTCGTCTTCGTCAAAAGAAAGAGCCGGTGTTGCCAGTTTCGTCTTTACCGGTTCAAGAACAGCATCATTCCCACACTTGCTGATTGTAACATTATCAAAGAACCAGCGGTTCGCCGTTGTCTTTTCAACCGATTCAAAAACTATACGGGTGTTCTCACTTGCTCCGCGAACCAGGAACTCCTTTCGCTCCCACGGATTCTTATCCGGGAGGCCTGACTTCCATATAGCCTCAGTTTCGGCAGAGGTACTCATCGAAAACTCCATGAATTTTTCGCCGGTATCATTTATTGTACCATCACCCACAACCCTGACCATCATCACATTCCGACTGTCAAAAGTTCCACCGGTACCATACCAGTCACAGCAGTCGAATGCCACATCCAATGTTGCAGTACATCTCTTTCTGATACCAAGCAACGGAGTCATGAGGCCACCGCCACTACCGGCAGAGTTGGAAGACCGGCCCATCTTTACATACCCAAGCCTCAGATATACCCTCTGCTTATACTGGTCGTCACTAAGCGTCCACCCACTTGCTACCAAGGTGTTGTATGCTTCACCATGTGTCGCCTCAGTTATATTATTCCAGAAGACCTCCGTTGTATTTGCAGGCCAACCGGCCACGTAGTCACTACCTCCATACACATCGGTTACCCAAGAGAAATCATCTGCAAAATATACGAAACCCAAAGGTTTGCCGTCGTCGCCATCCGCAGAAAACCACACTTCTTCTCCTTCGCCCTCATTCCCTTCATACAAAACAACGTCGTCAAGAACACATGGAGACAGCGCAACTATTTTAACATGTAAATCAGATGGCTCAGTCAGGTGAAAACGGGACTCAAGTTTCGCCCATCCCGATGCACTGGCATCCTTCACAGCCAATTCCAGAGGATATTCAGAACTCCCATCCCCCAAAACGGCGGCAATCCCATTGTAACTGCCTGTGCCACTTTGATCCTTCACATAAAAACTCAGGACAAAATTCAGGTCATCCGTTTCTATCGGGGAGATTTCCAGATATGAAGCCTCCGATTCAGATGGATTGAAGAAAACGGCGTTGGCTCCGGATGCACCCTCATAGTCCGGAATTTCCTCAAGTTGTGAAACCAACGCTCCCGAACCGGACAGTTTTGCAAATGAAACCGCCGTTCCACTCATCCCTGATTCTCCAAACTCTGAAAGCGGAACATCACTCCGGTCTGTTCCGAAGTCGTCCTTCATATAGACAATCAATTCAGAAGCAGATGCTTGACGAATGGTAATCTGCGCCGTGACACCATCGTATGAATCAAAATCCAATACTGCCTCACGCGCATCACCATGGTTTTCTGCTACATTTACCGTCACCGTCTTCGTGCCATGGCCGGCTTTCGGGTTGAGCGTTATCCACTCCGGTTCTCCGGAGATAACCCAATATACATTGGACTTCACTTCGAAAGTGACAGCCCCTCCTTCATATGTTACGCCACGCTTATTTGCATCGATGATTGTTTTGTCCAGTTCTATTACAGCCTGCTCAAGTGGTTCAACTGAGCAAGAACAAACCAGAATCGCAATTATTAGTGGAATAGCAGCAATCCTTTTCATATCGATTGACTATTAGTTCATTGTTATATCAAATACCTTCGGCCTGTCCATCATTTCTTCAAAAGAATTGCCGAAACGGTCAGTTACAGTAATTTTCAAATCGGAATCAGGGGAAGATGCCTGAACCATAAAAATATGTGACGATTGGACCGATGCCCAGTCATAAGTGGCGTCATATCCTTGTTCAACACGCGGAATATCGAATGACAGTGTATGAAGCGGGTCCCTTTGATAAATACGGGTAACAGGGAGTTCAGATGTTCCTTCCTTTACAGAAATATTCCATGCGCTATCCCAATTCCATACATTTATAAATACCACATTCTCGCCGACATCCCCATAGTCATCGCCGCCATTGTTCCTACTCGAATATTTGGCCAGAATGTCCTTTACATAGGACGTTTCAAACTGTTCCTTGACCTTGTTCATATCATAGGTGCGGAATTGCTTTTCGGCATTCTCTCCAACCCCTTTGTAATGCCAAGTCACAGAAGACCCGGAAACATCAAAAATGCCATAGCCCGAAGGGGTTCCGTCAACACATACAGCACGGCCGGAAAGGGCACTGCTCCACCACCATGTTTCACACAGAGCAGCATGATTGTGCTCATACACATTGGAATTGATTTCAATATTCGCATTAAAATGTGTATGACCGCTAAGGAGATGGACATTGGTAAACCCATCCAAGGCTTTCAGCAAATCAGCAGCTCCTCCGGAGGAAGCCGAGAGCCTCTCCTTCGGGCTGAAAGTACTGTTATAGTTCTCATAAACTTGTATATGGAGAGCGATAAACAGAGGAGCTGTCTTGTCCTCCACAGCTGAAAGGTCTTCTTTGAGCCACTTCAATTGTTCCTGAGTTATCTTTCCCGTGAAATTACGGCTTCCGACAACTCCATCCGCGCCGCCATCATTAGTCCAGATTATATCATCCAGAACGACAAAATGAGCCTTGCCCAGATTGAACGAATACCAACTCGGGCCCAGTTCCTTTTTATATGCGGCCTCACCATAGAAATCCCCAACCTGATATGGATCATTGTCGTGGTTACCCATAATGCAGAAATAAGGAATCTCATATCCATACTCTACCATCAACTCGCGGAAATGGGGAAAACGGAAATCGTTGTCATACCAATATCGGTCCCAGGTGACATCCCCAAGAAAAATGCAGAAAACAGGTTTTTCGGACTGTCTTGCAAACGCCGATGTTTCCGCCAGAAAACCGGCCCTGAACCGGTCCTTATCATTCAATTTATTGGCCAGATGGATGTCAGCGGCCGTAATGAGACTGAAATTATCATTACTGCATTCCTTCAACGAGAAATTATGAAGCTCACAATTGTATCGGTCCGCCTCCAAACTACACCAAAAACCCTGACGCGCGGCATCCATTTCTTCAGGCATATACCCTGAAGGAATGCTGATAAACACATACCCGTTCGACTTTTCCGATTCAAGCCAGTAAAAGCCGTTCTCATCTGTCACCGTGGTCTTCATGCCATCGGAAACTCTCACTCCGGGAACACCTCTCTCCTGACAATATACCATGCCTTTGATTGTAGCCCCAGCCTTGTCCGGGACATCTGTCCTGATAGTAAGGCTAAATCTGCTTTGAGCCAGGAACTGTTCCCGCTCACCACGTATGAGATATATATTGTAATAGCCATATTCCATTTCCAACGGAATAAGGACAGTACACGATTTCGGCAAAACGTTTTCCACTGCGATGTCATACCTGACGGAAGCGTCGGCAGCATCGCGGAAGGATATAACATCCCCCTCAATGAAACCCGATCCGTCAATACAATAGGGCTCCCCTCTATAGACCGTTATCATTGAATGGAAATAACAGTCACTCACCATCCGCGTCTGCTGCTCAAATACGGGGTCGGGCTGTTTATTGCAAGCAGAAGCAAGGATTAAGAAAATAGCTGAGAAAGCAGCATTGATATATCTATTCATATTTTTCATATCATTAGTTCAGACAAGAAATCCGCACTATGCCCAAACGGCTTGTTCCGTTAGCAACGTCCTGATTATCACTTGCATTACGTTGTATGGTCGCCCTCATCCTTAGAGCAAATCCTTCACGGTCAGCAAGTTCGGACGGCAACTCGATAACGTATTCAGGGGCATGGACATCACAATGCCAGTTTGCACACACATACGGGCTTCCTATAGTGTGCCAGTTGATATCTTCTGCGTTGTCCGCCCATTCAAGTTGGAATTCTATAGGGCCATAGGTATTGCTTGAAGCAGTGAATTCCAAATACAGCTTTCCCTTCGCCCCAATAGTGGACAAGTTGGAAAAAATCCAGCAGCAGCCGTCTGTCTGAGAATATTGGGATGCGGTATTCTGCCACCAGTTCTGAGCCATAAGTGCCAGATATTGAACGGAAATACTATTACCATAACTTGGAAACCACTTGCCAGTCTGAGAATCGAAAGTGGCAGCTCCGTTTCTTGCATGGGCCCAGGCCCAATACATCTGATCCGTAGTGCCGGATGTTGATCCAAGAACGGATCTGCTTACGGAATGATACAGCGTTCCACTGCCCACACTCGCCTTTACCTCGGACAAAACCAACTTGTTATCAGTCCATGGTCCGAACTGCACGATGGTCTTTGACATGCGTGTAGAAGGGTCATTGCCGAAAGCAGTGATGTCCGACTCCCTGCGAACCCTGATACACCATGTATCTTCCTTCTGCCGATTCGTAGAATAACCCTTATACCGATCTGCCTTATACCTTTTGTTGACAATTCCCGTTATATCACCCTTGGCTTCCGGTATGAGGTGAAGTGCACGTTCAGTAAAAGACCATGTAGTATAAAGTTTTGACATTGACCCATCAGCAGCCCTGAGATAATGACCATATTCCAGAGTCAGGTCGTTATAGTCAGCACTTCCCATATATAACGACTTCTGCTCAACACCGAGATACCCCGCTTCGTTGATGTTTACCAAAGTACCATACGGAAGGACAAACTCGACGTCCTTTATGGTGACCAGCCGGTTTTCATACTTTGAAATATCGGCGAACGATTCTAGAACAACTGGAGTGAGTTCACTGCCTGGAAGGACTGTCTTTACACATGAAGATGCCAGTTCATCAAGTTTGATTGAATTACAGTATGAATCAATGGAGAGTTTCTGCCCGTAAAGATGTATAGACAGCTTATCTCCTTCTTCATATACATTGTCCTCAGCATTCTCAAATTCAATCCACATCCCAGCCTCGCCGTCATCTATAAACATCGTGTTATCACTTTGAGATGCTGCATATTCTATCGGATAGTTCTTCGTGTGGCGATTGCTAATGACCACACCCTCAACATAGGTATTCCCGCTTATCGGGCCCGGACCGGCCGCCAGGATTTCCGCAATGGATTTCTTCTCGGCAAGTTCAAATGCGGAGGACTTATCGCTCTGTGTTACAGTAAAACGCCTGCACAACTGGGTTCCAAACGCCCGTATCGAAACTTCTGCCATGCGTGGGCTGTCTGTCGCATTCTCACTGCACTCAAAAATTTGACTGTCAGATGTAAACTCGCCCAAAGAAAGCCAATCTCCTCCCTGCTCTATCTCTGCCACCCAGCCAATATTGGAAGTAACGTTTACCTTAAATTTTTCTCCTTTATAAGAAACACTCCTGCCACTTTCATTTACACTTATTTCGAGGACCGGATCATTTCCCCCTTGGTTAAAGGTCAATGTCGCCACACTTGTCCCGGCCGTCACTATATTCAGTACAGCCGTACGCGAAGCCGCCATTGTATTCTTGGCCAGCTTTACACTGAAACGGGCATCCCCATCCCCCTCTTTCGGCCATACGGTAATCCAGGAATCATCCTCAGAATAAGTGGATATTATTTCCCAATGCCCGAAATCGGAATACATAACAAAATCCTTTGTTCCTCCATTGCTGTCAAAAGAGATGACAGTTTCTCCGTCATTGATGTCAACAAAAGAACCATGCAACTCTTCTGCGCAAGCCGATATCAACAACACGGATAACAACAAAACTGCATATATGCCTTTATTTCTCATAATAACTGTGTATTATCTGATTCCGGATGAAAGTGCCTGCTTGCTCCACCATATAGGTGTTTTCATATCATCAGCACCTTTGTAGTATGTTGACAGGCGCTCTGCCGCCTCACGATAGCTTTCAGAATTTGTCTTTGCAACATCCTGCGGATAAGCCAGTCGAGTCGGTAATATATGGTCATTCTGCGTACCCGAACCGATTACCAGTTCCGGGTATCCCGTACGTCTATATTCACACCAGGCTTCAAAGCCAACCCAGAATAATGCGACATATTTTTGATCCAATATCTGCTTAAGGCTACCGTCATACGGGATTTTCTCAAGAAAACGGTCAATGGTGCTCTCCGGGACAACGACGCCGCTGAGATTGGTATCAGCCCAAAAACGGACGGACGCACGAACTGCATCATCATAGTATTTTTCTGCGAGTTCATCACCACCTGGAACCCATCCACGCTTGATTGCCTCTGCAAAAATAAAAAGGACCTCATCGTACTTCATATTGGAATATGGAGAGTCATAATCTCCCAGATTCCTTTTATTTAACAAGCTTACGCCACTATTGTCGGACTCCTGAGCTTCCTTTCCACTTTCAGCTCCTTTCCAGCCGTCGGCACTGGAGGCCTGACGAAACCAGATTGAAAGACGAGGGTCTCCCGGAGCAACCATCATATTGATAAGTTGCTCTGCCGGACGTCGGCCAGTGGTGGTAAAAGCTGTTTCCAAAGTAGAGCCGAAATAATTGACAAACGGATTAACTTGGTCATAATACAAGGTCGCATTGTCATCGTTAGAGGAAAATACCGGCCATTCGGAAGGTTTGGTGAACACCTCACATATTTTGTCAGGAACATCGAAAACAGACGCCCGGTTACTCATCCTCATCAAAACCCTCAAGTATAATGAGTTATTGAATTTACGCCACTTAGCGATATTACCTCCATACATCAAGTCTCTTGAACCATCTGCAAGGTCGGCAGCCGAAGCATATAAACCGTTGGCATATTCCAAGTCCTCTATAAGCCGAGCATAAATCTCCTCCTGACTGTCAAAAGATGGCTTCGTAAGGTTTTCCGTTGCACCTTTGAATGCTTCGCTGCATGGAACATCACCGAAACAGTCCGTTACATTCTGGAGAAACAGGCATTTCATCGTTATGGCTATTGCCTCACAGGCCCTGTCTTCCTTTTGAATTGCAAGTTGACGCATGTGCTCCGCATCAGCCGCCCATTTGTATAAATTTGACCATACAGAAGTCATTACGGCATTCGTGATGACATATCTATGGTAGGAATTGTTTCCGGTACCAGAAACTGTATATTGGATAAGTTCCCCATTCAAAAGCCATGTTCTGTAAAGAAGAACCTCCGTTCCAGAGTAAACCAATTCTTGGAGTAAACCCGAAGGGCTGATATCCCCAAGTGCCATTTCATTTGGATTTCTGTTTATCTCCTCAAATCCGGATGTACAGGAAATAATGGAAGCGAATAACGGAAACAGGAAAATCTTTTTCAATATCTTTTTCATACCCATATCATTTAGAATCCTAGTTTGAGATTGAATCCAAAGGACCTTGTCATTGGATAGCTTCCGGTTTCCACGCCCCTATAGAGTGAAGACCCTGACATGGAAGATACTTCCGGATCAAACTGAGGCCACTTTGTTATGCAAAAGAGATTATTGGCAAAAAGACCGAGAGAAATACTCCGGAAGACCTTTGTCTTTTCACAGATATGCTCCGGAAGAGAGTAATCGACCCTGAGTTCCTTCATTTTCAGATACGATGTGTCGAAAGTATTTGACTCAACATTATTCCTATTTAGGACGTAAAGATTGTAATACTCTACAATGTCCGTCGTAATCGTAGTGTTTTTTGTATATGTACCGTCCGGATTCAGATTTACTCCCTCGTGGACAAGGCCATCATAACGTCCCGGGAGCGAGGCCGTGGTCTTGCCCATATAACCAAGAATCGCATTGGTAAGAGAATATGCTCGTCCACCCATAGAGGCGGCAAATGATGCACTGATGGACAAAGTCTTATATTTCAAACATGTCTGAAGGCCTCCGGTCCAGTCTGGATAAATGGAGCCAAGATCTTTCAGTTCCGTTCCAAGAACAGGGTTGCCGGTCGTCGCATTGACAATTACCTGGCCGGAACAATCAATCTTGCTCCCGTCTTCAGCATAATAAAACGCCCCCTCCGGAGCTCGTTCATATCCTACGCCGTATATTCTTCCAAGCTCCTGCCCCGGATATGCGTATATATAAACCCTGCTGCCACAAGTATTGTTGGCATTCAATTGCCATACACTTACCCCCTCAGCCAATTCGACAAGCCGGTTCCAGTTCTTGGACCAATTGATATCAATGCTCCACTTCCAATTACGACTGGCCAGAGGCATGAATGAGATAGCCAGTTCTATGCCTTTATTATCAACGCGGCCGGCATTTATAAGTGTAGATGCCGCACCGGTAGACCAATCGGACGGAATGTTTATAATCTGGTCAGTAGTGCTGGACGAATACCATGCTGCATCGACAGAAATGCGCCTTTTAAAGAATGACAGTTCTATTCCGGCTTCCCAGCTCTCGACATTCTCCGGTTTGATATAGTAATTAAGTGTTTCTGATGGGATATAATATGAACCGGTGAAGTTTGAAGAATTCTTGTAGCTGGCTATCAGGTTATATGGGTCGGTATCATTTCCGACATTGGCCCATGAAGCCCGGATTTTTATCATGTCAACCCAAGCGGCCTTTTTCTTTATACTGAACAGTTCATCAAGAAGTATGCTGCCACTGACAGACGGATAAAAATACGAGTTGTTGCCAGGAGCCAAAGTCGATGACCAGTCGTTTCTTCCTGTTATGTCCAAGAAAATCATATCCTTCCAGCTCGCAGATATAAAGCCATACAAGGAGTTGATTGCCTTACGGTAACGGCGGCTCGTTACCTCAATCTGACCATTTACATTCTGGAGTATGAATACATTCGGTTCAACAAGCTGACTAGCCAGAAGAGAGACATTGCTGGAGTTCTGCATCATAGCGTTTCCTCCGAAAGATGCACTCAGATAGAAGTCCTTGATGGTCTTGTGAAAAGACAATAGAAAATCAGTATTGAACTCCAGATTTCGCACCGTCTGCTCCCTGTACATACCAGACAGATACGCGTGTGAGTATTGAGGTTTCTGTTGTGTGCGGAAATCATTCTGAAAATCCACACCAGCCCTCAAGGCAAGGGAAAGACAATCCGGGATAATGTGCCCAGTTACGGACAAATTACCATAAACCCTGTCCCTATCCATTGTATTTAGATGCTCATAGGCAACAAAATATGGATTGTCCAGGCTTGAATCACATAGTTTGATATCCGTTGCCTGTCCTGAATTCCATGCTACGATATCCCCGTTTTTCCACTCATTGTATAAATCTTCCACTGAGGCGGAAACCGGTTGCCAAAGCAAAGACTTGAGAGGAGTCGAATTACTGTATCCGCTAATCGGAAGATTATCAGAGTCCTTTCTATAGTAGGTTAGTTTAAGGGCGGCCTCAACATAGCGGTTTCTCTTACTGCTTGCAGATACATTGAAAGACTGGGTGTTGTGCCCGGTATTCGGCACTATCCAGTCAGACCGGGTATCCTTGACAGAAACTCTCAACTGTGATCCTTTACCGTCACTGGCATCAACGGCTATACTATTGGAGAATGTAAGACCTGGCTCAAAAAATCCTATATACCAGTCACAAACCTCATAAGGGAGCAAGGTATATTCTCCGCTTTCGCGATCATAGGACTTGTACATATACCTAAGCTGCCCCTCAACCTTTTCGCCAAACTGATACCGGGAATGAAAAGCAGAAATTTTAGTTCCACTATAACTCTTGTCAGCCGCAACGGTATAGAATGAGTATTCATCAGGACTTATGCCATTGGACATATGGGAGGCCAAGGTGCTGCGGCGATAATCACCAGCGCCATACTCATATTGGAAATCCGGCCAATATCCCGGAATCTCAGTAGTTACTCCCGTACTGAAAGTGATTCCGAGTCCCTTTTGCTTTTTCCCTGATTTTGTCGTTATAACAATGGCACCATTTGCCGCACGTGAACCATACAGTGCCGTCGCTGCTGGTCCCTTGAGGACAGATACACTGGCGATGTCATCCGGGTTTATGTCGCCGGCGCCATTGCCATAATCAATTGGGGCATCAACGCTATCATATGAACCGCTTGACGAGTTTGCCGTCATACTGCTATTGATCGGGACTCCATCCACAACAAAAAGTGCTGTATTGTTATCATGCGAGAGGGAACTCTCTCCCCTGAGAGTGACGCGGACAGATCCACCAGGTCCAGCGGAGGACTGATCCATATTCAGACCTGCCACCTTGCCGGCCATTCCCGCAAGCCAATTGCCTCCATCCGTATTTCCGAGATCCTCACTGGACACCTTTGACACAGCATATCCAAGGCTCTTCTCTTTACGAGTAATTCCTAATGCAGTTACCACGACGGCATCAATCTGCTGAGTGGCAGGGGTGAGATCTATAGTCTGAAATGCCATATTGGGAGCGACCTCTATCATTTGCAGATTATAGCCGAGGTATTCTATTTTCAGCCGCGCTCCCACCGGCACATCATGGATTACAAATTGTCCATTAGCATCTGTGATTTCTCCTATAAGAGTTCCTTCCTGAATGACAGAAGCACCTATCACTGCCTGACCGTTCTCATCACGGACAACCCCGGAAACATCAACACGGGATTTTGTCTCAATCTTCACATTGGAACTTTCCTGGGACTTGCGACGCAGCACAATATGCTTCCCTTCCAAAGCATATTCTATGTCATGTTCCTGAAAAATCCGAGTAAGGACCGATGAAAGATTTTCGTTCTCGGCTTTAATCGAGACGGTAAAATCCAACTGACTTTCATTAAAAACAAAGAGATAATCTGTCTGCCGTTCGATGTCATTCAGGATTATCCTTGCAGGAGTATTTTCCCTGTCGAGGGAAACCTTTCCCTTTTGAGCCAATGCCGGCAATGCCCACATAAGGAACAAAAACGGCAAAACTCTTCGCACAATTCTGCCTAAGCTTAATTTCATCATTGTATATGACTTGGTTATCAGTATATTATCTAATTATGATTCTTCGACCGACACTGTCAAATTCATAGTCGAAATGGACAAGACCGGTCAACACTTTAAGAGAGTATTCAACCCCGTCTTCCTTACGAAACTTTCCTGTACAACGAACATCCGACAGAGATGGCCTTTCTATAACGATGTTTACCCCGTAATAATTGCTGAACTCGTCCATCATCTCTGCAAAAGTTACATTATTGAGTGTCAGGATTCCATCAATCCAGGAGAATCTGTCCCTATTCGGAATATCGGAGACTGCCAGATTACCATCTGCTCCGGAGGTGGCACACTGATCCGGTTTCAGAATTACGGATTGCATTCCATCTTTAGAACTTACCTTAACAGAGCCCTTCAGCAACGTGGTTTCAAAAGGAGCGCTTGGGTACGAACTAACATTAAAGACTGTTCCCAGGACCCGAACGTCATAATCCGATGTGGAAACCAAAAACTCTCTCTTGTCGTCTCTACTTACTTCAAAATAGCCCTCTCCCACAAGAGAAACCACTCTGCTTTTGCGACCGAAATCATTTGGATAAACCAAGGTGCTCCCTGAATTGAGCCATACTTTTGTACCATCAGCCAGTTGCAATTCCACTCGTTGACCTGCCGGCACTTTTACAATTTGTTCCAATCTCTGCGGTTTACCGAAAACATAGCCTATTAGACCTATAATAAAAACTGCCGCTGCACACGCGACAGCACGCCATATCCCCGATATCTTCTGTCTGACCGAAGTTTCATGATTCAGATTGCCGCCTCCTGCATTCAAAAGCAGGGCAGTCCATACAAGGCGCTCTTTTTCCAAAATCTTGCGATTTTCTTCCGATTCCATCGCCCACTCCATTATCATACGATCTTCATCAGGAGTAGTACGGGCATCAAAATAACGGATAATAGTCTCTCTATCCATATGTATAATATGTGGCTTTCCTATTTGAATAACACCTTTCTTGTCCGTTACCCTAAACAAAAAACAGTATATTTGCCAAAAAGGAAACTTCAGCATGAGTGTCTTGTCCGCCGAAAAATTTACGGAGCTGTTTGAACAATACCGGGAGCCATACATCCGATTCGCAAATTCTTTCGTACGGGATGTCCAGGTTGCTGAAAATCTATATGCAGACACATTTGCAGACTTCTGGATGCGTAAAGATATATTGCCGCCCGATTGCAGTATTCCGGCATATCTCCTCACTTCCCTGCGCAACCGAGCTCTCAACTGTTTACGGGAAGAACGACGTCACAGAACTGTGTCAGAAAACAAAATAGGAATTGATTTGCGGGAACTTGATTTCCGTATCAGCTCACTTGAAGACTTTGCCATACAGCCGTTATTTACGGAAGAAATAAACAATATCGTTTCCAGAACAATAGCCTCCATGCCTGCGCGGACTAAGGAAATATTCCTTATGAGCCGTAAAGGACGACTGAAAAACACTGAGATTTCCAAGGAACTTGGAATTACCGTCAAAGCCGTTGAATATCATATAACCAAGGCCTTGAAAATGTTAAGAACTGCACTTGTCGATTATTTCCCGCTTATTGCAATTTTTTTGACCAAATATCTACGATGAAAAAACACTTCCTTTCGATTATCGCGGCCCTGGTGCCGCTCTGTGCGGTGGCGGATGACGGAATGTGGCTGCCGAATCTCATTTCCGCGAGGATTGCCGATATGCAGGCCAAGGGCTTCCGTCTGAGTGCCGAGGACATATACAGCGTCAACCAGGCCTCGCTCAAGGACGCAGTGGTCCTCTTCGGAAGGGGCTGCACGGGTGAGCTGATTTCGTCCGAGGGACTGCTCATCACCAACCACCACTGCGGTTACGGCCAGATCCAGAGCCATTCCAGCGTGGAACACGATTACCTCAGGGACGGCTTCTGGGCAATGACACGGGCCGAGGAACTGCCATGTCCGGGACTGAGCGTCAGCTTTCTGGAAAGGATGGACGACGTCAGTTCACAGGTGCTAAGGGGCTATGAGGCCGGAATGGGCGAACGCCAGCGCGACTCCGTTGTCAGGAGCAATTCCGCCAGACTCATCGAGGAAGCCACTGCGGACGAAAAGGGGCTGCGCGCAAGCGTGGAGGCGATGTACTACGGCAATATATACTATATATTCATATACAGGGAATATACGGACATACGTCTTGTCGGCGCGCCGCCTTCGTCGATAGGCAAGTTCGGAGGCGACACCGACAACTGGATGTGGCCACGCCATACGGGAGACTTCTCGATGTTCAGGGTCTATGCCGGAGAGGACAATATGCCGGCCGACTACTCCCCGGAAAACAGGCCCTACAGCCCGAAGAGATTCTTCAGCATATCCACAAAAGGGGTGCAGGAGGGGGACTTCACCTTCATCTACGGCTTTCCGGGCAGCACCAGGGAATATATACACTCCTCCGAGGTTGAATACATAAGCGAAGTCTCGGACCCGGCACGCATAGACATACGCACCCGCCGCCTGGAAATACAGAAAAGGCACATGGCCGCCAGCCAGAAGGTGCGCATACAGTACAGTGCCAAGTGCGCCTCCGTCGCCAATGCCTGGAAGAAATGGCAGGGCGAGGTCAAGGGCGTGAGGAAAATGAACACCGTGCAGAAGAAGCGCGAATACGAAAGGGCTTTCGAACTCTGGGCGGCCGGGAGCCGCTACGAAGGGGTGACGGAACGCATTGCGGCCCTTGAAAGGGAACTGCGCCCCTACGCCTTCGCAAGGGACATATACAGCGAGACCGCATACGCCGTGGAACTGCCGAAGAAGAATCTCGTGCTGAAAGACTATGACATTGACATAGACAGGGAGAGCTTCGTTGTGGAGATGGAGGCCTTCCTCAGGTATGTCCCGGAGGAAATGCAGCCGCAGTGGTTCAGGGAGCGTCTGGCGGACTTCGGCAGCATAGAGGCCTGGTCAGAAGCTATGTTCAGAAGCGTGGACGAAAGGGAAATGGCCCTGGAATTCGCCGAGCGGATGCAGGAATGGTATCTTTCGGAGATACGGCCGCAGATTGCAAGACTCAGCTCGGAAATGGCACTGGAATACAGGACCTATATGCGCGGCCAGATGGAATTCGAAAAGGACAGGGATTTCTTCCCGGATGCGAACCTCACCCTCAGGGTGGCATACGGCAGGGTATGCGGCTACTCACCTGCCGACGGGACCTGGTACAAACCCGTTTCCACCCTCATGGGCGTGATAGAAAAGGACAATCCGGACATCTTCGACTACAACATACCCCAGACACTGCGCGACATCTATGCCCGAGGCGGATATGAAGACACCCCGGTGTGCTTCCTGGCGAACAACCACACCACGGGAGGCAACTCCGGCAGTCCGGTCATCAATGCGGACGGCGAACTGATAGGTTTGAACTTCGACAGGGTCTGGGAGGGAACAATGAGCGACATTGTCTTCGACCCGGAGGTCTGCCGCAACATATCCCTGGACATACGCTATGCCCTGTTCGTCATTCGTGAGATAGGCCACGCCGGCCACCTGATCGAAGAGATGGACCTAAGGTAAAGCCGCAGGCCAGCAGTATGGCGGCCGAAGCCAGGGCTATGAAAAGCCATTCTACACGGGCGACGGCAGCCAGGACGGAAGTATGGGACGGATCCGCAAAGATCCGTCCTACTATTTTAGGGACGAAGAAAAGGCCGAGGTTCTGAATCCAGTAGATCAGCGAATAGGCTGTGCCCAGATTCTTCTCCGGAATGATTTTCGGGACCGAAGGCCACATTGCGGAAGGGACCAGGGAGTAGCCCGTGCCGAGGAGGGCTATGCCCATATATCCATAGAAAGGCACCCCCTGAGGCGCGAAGGCGATGACAAGGTGGCCGAGAAGTACGCAGGCGGATCCGGCAATCATCCAGTGGCCGGCCTTGCCGAACCTGTCCACGAGGGCTCCGAAAAGCGGGGTGAAGACTATGGTGAAGAAAGGAATCATTGCCACCATAGTGCCGGCCGTGCCCGCTTCTATGCCGAAACGCGGAATGACGACGGCCGTGCCGAATTTCTTGAAGGAACTCACGCAGCAGTAGAAAGTGACGCAGAGCAGGCCTATGGTCAGGAAGCGGGGATTCCCCAGGACCTTGAATATGTCTTTGAAACGGAACTTGTCCTCATCCTGCACCTCTCCCCTGCCGGAGACTATGCCGCGGCGCCTGTCGAAGCCGGCGTCGAGCCAGACGAACAGGGCCCATACCGCAACGCCGCTCAGGAGCAGCATCATTCCCACGAGAGCGGGACGGGCCGTGTCGGCAAGACTGTACCAGTCCTTCGGGACACCAACTATGAACGGGGCCGCTATCAGGGCTATGCCCGTGCCGAGACGGGCTATGGCAAGCTGCAGGCCCATAGCCAGGGAAACATTTCCGTCCTTGAACCATTTGGCGATGGAACGGGTAACGGCCACCCCGGCGATTTCGCTGCCCAGCCCGAAACTCATCCTGCCTATCCTGCCGAGGGTTATGGCCGTCCCCGAAGGAAGGCCGGAGGAGAGGGCGTACCAGGCGAGGCCGGCGCCGCCGACCATCATGGCGATGAACACCGATCCCATCACGCGCACTCCGAATATGTCCAGAAGCACGCCGCCTATGATCAGGCCTCCGCAGATGCAGAGCAGGCTGTAGTCTCCGAAAAAGTCACCCAGCATAGCCGAGTCCCACCCGAGCTCCAGCGTCTCGGGATGCCGGAACAGATGGGAAACGGTGCTGAACATATCGTCGAAGAAATACGACGCGAACATCGGGACCACCAGGCAGGCCAGGGCCGCCCAGCGGAGGACTGATTCTTTTTTCATTTCGTACTATTTCTTGATATTCGGTTCCTCGAGGCCATAGCCCTTGCGCCTGTCCTCGGCCTTGAGCACGAGGCTGAGCAGGAAGGCCAGCACCCCGAAGGAAGAAAAGACTATCATAGGCACGAGATAGCCGCCGGTGGACTGGCGGAGGGCGCCTATGATCTTAGGCACGAAGCAGAGACCTATGTTCTGAACCCAGAAGATCAGACAGTAGGCGCTGCCGAGTATCTTCTCGTCTATGATTTTCGGAACCGAAGGCCAGAGAGCCGCAGGCACGAGAGAGAAGCTGACGCCAAGAGTAACGATCAGCAGCAGGGCAAACCATTTGTACGGGAAGACAGGAAGCAGGAAGGCGAAGCTCAGGTGGCAGGCTATCATTATGACCGCACCGACCATCAGCATAGACGCACCCTTGCCGACCCTGTCGAGGAATATGCCCAGGAAAGGAGTAAGAACCATTGCCAGGATAGGGAAACAGCTGAAGAGACGTGCGGCCTCGGCAGCTTCTATCTGCAGGGTGACTTCCAGGAAATTGGTGGCATAACGCTGGAACGGGAAGATGGCGCTGTAGTAAAGCACGCAGAGCAGGGCCACGATCCAGAACATCTTGCTCTTGAATATGGCTCCGAGGTCACTCAGGTGGAACTCCTCGTCGGAGCCATCCTCACCGCCGGAAATGCCGGCCTCGGCAAGCTGACGGTCGAACTTCCTGTCCATTATTCCGAATATGACGAAGTTGAGCAGACCTACGCAGAGCAGGGCGCCGCAGAATCCGAGCGGAGCGAGTACGGAGCCGCCGAAGGACTTGCTGATGATGGGAGCGATCCACATCACCGCGAAGACGCCCAGACGGGCTATGGCCATCTCAAGTCCCATCGCAAGAGCCATTTCCTTGCCCTTGAACCACTTGGCAAGCACCTTGGACACATTGGTGCCCTCCATCTCACAGCCGCAGCCGAAAATCATAAAGCCCAGCGAGGCCATCTTGGCGCTTGCAGGCATCTCCACCCACCAGCTGTCGAGCCAGCCGGCAAAGGCCGTTGCCTGGAACCACTCGCTGATGCCCACGAACTTGATGGCGGCGCCCAGCACCATCAGACCGGCTGAAAGCACGCCGGAGAAACGGACTCCGAGCTTGTCGAGTATGACGCCCGCAATGATCAGGAAACCGCAGACATTGAGTATGTACTCGGAAGCGGCATAAGTGCCGAAGACACTGCTGTTCCAGTGGAGATTGCCCTCCACCAGGGACATGAGCGGGGACATAACATCGACGAACATGTAGGCGAAGAACATTGTCAAAGCCACGAGCAGGAGCACGCTGAACCTTGCAAAGGCGCTGTCGTTCATCAGTTTTTGAACTTTCTCTTTCATTTTATATTCTTTTATGGTTATCCGGGTCAGGAAGTTGCAAAATTAGTGTTTTTCCTAAAAACTGCCTACCTTTGACGGGTTATGTCGAAATATCTGGACAAAATAGACTCTCCCGAAGACCTCCGCCGGCTCGACGAAGGCCAGCTGCAGGAACTCTGCGGCGAAATCAGGGAATATATGATCGGTTGCTGCGCCACCAACCCGGGCCACATAGGTTCGAGTCTCGGCGCGGTGGAGCTGATTGTAGGCATACACAAGGTGTTCAACACCCCTGACGACAAGGTCGTATTCGATGTCAGCCACCAGTCCTATGCCCACAAGATACTGACCGGCAGGCGCGAAGCCTTCCGCAACAAAAGGCGCCTGGGAGGCATCAGCGGCTTCACCCGCATAGACGAAAGCCCCTACGACGCCTTCGGGGCCGGCCACTCCTCGACCTCCATATCCGCCGCTCTCGGACTGGCCAGGGCCGCAAAGATGCAGGGCCGCGACGAAAAGGTGATCGCCCTCATAGGAGACGGCGCCCTCACCGGAGGCCTGGCATACGAGGGACTGAACAATGCCGGCGGCAGCGACACCGACCTGCTGGTCATACTCAACGACAACAACATATCCATAGACAGGAATACGGGGTCGATGCACGACTACCTGCTCCGCATCACCACCCATCCCAAATACAACAAACTCAAGGACAGGGTGTGGAACCGCATGGGAGACAGCCGCATCAGACGCAGCATCCAGCGTATGGTGGTGCGTATGAAATCCAACATCGTCAGCTCCTCCGGCGGCGACCTCTTCGAGGCGATGGGCTTCCGTTATTTCGGACCAATAGACGGCAACGACATCGCCCAGGTGACCGAAACCCTGGAGAGACTCAAAGGCATACGCGGCCCGAAGATACTCCACGCCATCACCACAAAGGGGAAGGGCTTCGCACCCGCCGAAGAGGATCAGACCACATGGCACGCCCCGGGAATGTTCGACCCGCACAGCGGCGAACGCATCAAGGGCGGGAATGCCGGCATCAGCCGCTACCAGGACGTGTTCGGGGAAGTGCTGCTGACACTCTCCCGCAAGGATCCGAGGGTGGTCGGAGTGACGCCTGCAATGGCATCCGGCTGCGGAATGAACCTGCTGGCCCGCGAAATGCCGGAGCGGTTCTTCGACGTGGGCATAGCCGAGAGCCACGCCGTGACCTTCTCGGCCGGCCTCGCCGCCGGTGGCATGAGGCCATTCTGCAACATCTACTCCTCTTTCTCGCAGCGCGCCTACGACCAGATCATACATGACGTGGCCCTGCAGAAGCTGCCAGTTGTGCTCTGTTTCGACAGGGCCGGCCTGGTAGGGGAAGACGGCGCAACCCACCACGGCTGCTTCGACATGGCCGCCTACCGCAGCATACCGGGCGTAGTGATTGCCGCCCCTTCGAACGAACTGGAACTGAAGAATATGATGTACTCCGCACTGCAGGAGGAATGCGGCCCTTATATAATAAGGTATCCGCGCGGATACGGCAAAGGCGTGCAGTGGCGCGAGACGGAGTTCTCGCATCTGGAGCCCGGCAAGGGCAAACGCCTGCTCGAAGGACGCCGTGCGGCCATACTCGTCGCAGGTCCCTTCCTCGACGAGGCGGCTGCGGCTGCAGATATGCTTGGCGGAGACATAGCCGTATATAACCTTCGCTTCATAAAGCCACTCGACAGGGAACTGGTGATGGAGGCCGCCGCCACCGGGCATATAGTGACGGTAGAGGACGGCTGCGTCAAGGGTGGCGTACACGGCGCGGTGTGCGAACTGCTCGCGGAAGAAGGGATATGCTGCAGGATGGCGCAGGTAGGCATACCCGACAGATGGATTGAACACGGCAGCCAGGCCGAGCTGCGGCAGCTCTGCGGACTGGACGCAAAAGGCATAGCCTCGGCCCTGGAAAGCATTTTGATTTGAAAAAAAATGAAAATATTTGGAGAATCAGAATTTATATCTATCTTTGCAATCCCAAACCGAGAGGCGACTGCCACGGAGGGACGGGAGAACTGCCGATATAGCTCAGTTGGCCAGAGCACGTGATTTGTAATCTCGGGGTCGTGGGTTCGACTCCCTCTATCGGCTCGAAAGAAAGATTATTGAAATTTTGATTTATATAAATGGGCAGATACCAGAGTGGCCAAATGGGGCAGACTGTAAATCTGCTGGCTTACGCCTACGGTGGTTCGAATCCATCTCTGCCCACACAAATTGCGGAAGTAGCTCAGTTGGTAGAGCATCAGCCTTCCAAGCTGAGGGTCGCGGGTTCGAACCTCGTCTTCCGCTCCAGTTAAAGGCCAGTGTAGCTCAGGGGTAGAGCGCTTCCTTGGTAAGGAAGAGGTCGTGAGTTCAATTCTCACCACCGGCTCAACTTTTTTGTATATACAACATAAACAAATAAGATTATGGCTAAAGAAACCTTTAAAAGAGACAAGCCGCACGTTAACATCGGTACTATCGGCCACGTTGACCACGGCAAAACCACCCTTACCGCTGCCATTACTACCGTTCTGGCAAAGAGAGGTCTGTCAGAGGTTAAGTCCTTCGACCAGATCGACAACGCACCTGAGGAGAAGGAGCGCGGTATAACCATCAACACCGCTCACGTTGAGTATCAGACCGAGAAGCGTCACTACGCTCACGTTGACTGCCCGGGCCACGCCGACTATGTGAAGAACATGGTTACCGGTGCCGCTCAGATGGATGGTGCCATCCTCGTAGTTGCTGCAACTGACGGTCCTATGCCTCAGACCCGCGAGCACATCCTCCTCGCCCGCCAGGTGAACGTTCCTAGAATCGTTGTGTTCCTGAACAAGGTGGACATCGTTGACGACCCTGAGATGATCGACCTCGTAGAGATGGAGGTTCGCGACCTTCTTTCCTTCTACAACTTCGACGGTGACAACGCTCCTGTTATCCGTGGTTCCGCACTCGGCGCCCTCAACGGCGACCCTCAGTACGAGGAGAAGGTTATGGAACTCATGAACGCAGTTGACGAGTACATTCCGCTTCCTCCACGTGACAACGAGAAGCCATTCCTTATGCCTATCGAGGACATCTTCTCCATCACCGGTCGTGGTACTGTTGCTACCGGCCGTATCGAGACTGGTGTCGTTCGCGTCGGTGACGCAGTCGAGATCGTAGGTCTCGGTGAGGAGCCTAAGAACTCCGTAGTTACCGGTGTCGAGATGTTCCGCAAGATCCTCGACGAGGGTGAGGCAGGTGACAACGTAGGTATCCTCCTCCGCGGTATCGACAAGAAGGAGATCAAGCGTGGTCAGGTTCTCGCTCACCCGGGCGTTATTCACCCACACGAGAAATTCCAGGCTGAGATCTACGTTCTTAAGAAAGACGAGGGTGGCCGTCACACTCCTTTCAAGAACCACTATCGTCCTCAGTTCTTCATCCGTACTCTCGACATCACCGGAGAGATCACTCTTCCAGAGGGAGTAGAGATGGTAATGCCTGGCGATAACGTAACCATCACCGTAGAGCTCATCTACCCTGTAGCTCTCAACGAGGGTCTCCGTTTCGCAATCCGCGAGGGTGGCCGCACCGTAGGTGCCGGACAGGTAACCAAGGTACTTGACTAATCAAGCATCCGCATAACGGAGGGTGCCCGAGTGGCACCCTCTTTTTAGGGGAATAGAACAAGGGTAGTTCAGCGGTCTCCAAAACCGTCGATGTGGGTTCGAATCCTGCTTCCCCTGCAAAATATCAAAGGTTACGATTTGATAATGTTGAACAGATGCCGCCAACCGCTTCCACCCGGCGACATCCATTGACAGTAAAGATGGGAAAATTCATTAACTACCTCAAAGGGTCTTACACCGAACTGACCAAGAAGGTCACCTGGCCTGCTTGGAGCAAGCTTCAGAGTTCCGCCATCCTCGTGATGGTGACCTCGCTGATACTTGCCGTCGTCATCTTCGGCATCGACTTCGCATTCCAGAAATTGATGGAAGGAATTTACTCTCTTCATTTTTAACAGCTATACCGTACTATGAGCGAAAGCAACAAGAAATGGTATGTACTTCGGGCTGCTGGTGGAAAGGAGAAAAAAGCCAAAGAGTATCTTGAGAAGGAAATAGAGCGCTACAAGCTCCAGGACTTCGTCGATCAGGTACTCGTCCCAACCGAGAAAGTTTTCAGGATACAGAACGGCAAGAGGGTCTGCTCAGAGCGTCTCTTCTACCCGGGCTATGTCCTCATCCAGGCTGAGATGACAGGCGAACTCCAGTACATCATACGCAACGAAGTGCCTCACATGTCAGGATTCCTGACTGAAGGCAAGAGCAGCCGTGCACCGCTCGCGATGCGCGATGAAGAAGTCAAGAGATTCCTCGGTGAACAGGACGAAAAGACTGAGGCTGACGGCACCACCCTCATCGACTACCAGGTCGGCGAGGCCGTGAAGATCACCGACGGTCCTTTCAACGGGTTCAGCGGCACAGTGGAGGAGGTCATCGAAGACAGGAGCAAGCTCAAGGTGGTCGTTATGATCTTCGGTCGCAAGACGATCCTCGAACTCAACTTTACACAAGTAACAAAAGAATAGAAAATGGCAAAAGAAGTAACTGGATTCATTAAACTCCAGATCAAAGGTGGCGCAGCCAATCCGGCACCTCCAGTAGGTCCAGCCCTCGGTTCGAAGGGTCTGAACATAATGGACTTCTGCAAGCAGTTCAATGCCCGCACTCAGGAGAGCGCCGGCAAAGTGCTTCCGGTAGTAATCACCGTATTCAACGACAAGTCCTTTACCTTCGAGGTGAAGCAGCCGCCTGTAGCGGTTCAGCTCAAAGAGGCAGCAAAGATCAGCTCCGGATCTGCAGAGCCTAACAGAAAGAAGGTGGCCACCATCACCTGGGACCAGGTGAAGACCATCGCACAGACCAAGATGCCGGACCTCAACTGCTTCACCCTGAAGTCAGCTATGAGCATGGTAGCCGGCACCGCAAGAAGTATGGGTATCAAAGTCGAAGGCCCTATGCCTGAAGACATCTAAAATTCACAGGAACCAATGAGCAAACTTACAAAGAATCAGAAAGCTGCCATAGCCAAGATAGAGGCCGGCAAGCTCTACACACTCGCTGAGGCTTGTGAACTCGTGAAGGAAGTGACCTTCACCAAATTTGATGCCTCCGTTGAGGTTCACATCAACCTCGGCGTCGATCCACGCAAGGCAAACCAGATGGTACGTGGCGTCGTAACCCTTCCTAACGGAACCGGAAAGACCGTACGCGTGCTCGTTCTCTGCACTCCTGACAAGGAGACCGAGGCAAAGGAAGCCGGTGCAGACTATGTTGGTCTGGACGAGTACATCGACAAGATCAAGGGTGGATGGACTGACGTTGACGTCATCATCTGTACCCCTTCAGTAATGGCCAAGGTCGGCGCAATAGGCCGTATCCTCGGTCCTCGCGGACTCATGCCGAACCCTAAGACCGGCACCGTGACTATGGAAATCGCAAAGGCCGTAAAGGACGTAAAGGCTGGTAAGATCGACTTCAAGGTTGACAAGACCGGTATCGTTCACGCTGCCGTAGGCAAGGCATCCTTCACTCCTGAGCAGATCAGGGAGAACGCCCAGGCACTCATATCCGAGGTTATCAAGCTCAAACCGCAGAACCTCAAGGGTACCTACCTCCAGGGTGCATCCATCTGCACTACCATGAGCCCGGGAATCACTCTCGACGTTAAGTCCATCGCTGAATAAAAAAGTTCAATGCTATGAGAAAAGAAGAAAAAGCCCAGATAATTGAATCGATTTCAGCGCAGCTTCAGGAGACTCCTAATTTCTATGTCACCGACATCTCCGGACTTAACGCTGAACAGACCTCAAAGCTCCGTCGCGCATGCTTTGAGAGCGGCATAATCCTCAATGTAGTCAAGAACACCCTTTTCGCAAAGGTTGTCGAGGCTGCAGGCAACGAAGAGCTCAGCAAGATTCTTCCTGCCCTTGAGGGCCCTACCGCCATCATGTACACCACTGTAGCCAACGCTCCTGCCAAACTTATCAAGAAGTTCAACGCAGACGGACTGGAGAAGCCGGTCCTCAAGGCTGCATACCTCGTCGAGAGCGGCGCATACGTAGGTGCCGACCAGCTCGATACTCTCGCAAACATCAAGTCTCGCGAGGAGATGATCGCCGACATCGTTCTCATGCTCCAGCAGGCTGCAGGTCAGAAGATCGCAGGCCTCCTGAAGACCATGGAAGAGAAGAAGGCAGAAGAATAACATTTAGCGCAAAAACAATCTTTAAAAACAATAACAATTATGGCAGACATCAAAGTTCTTGCAGAAGAGTTGGTTAACCTTACTGTAAAGGAAGTTCAGGAACTCGCACAGGTACTCAAGGAAGAGTACGGCATCGAGCCTGCAGTCGCACAGGTAGCCGTTGCAGGTCCTGCAGCTGCTGCAGCTGAGGCTGAGCAGACCGAATTCAACGTAATCCTCAAGTCAGCCGGCCAGGCTAAGCTCCAGGTTGTAAAGGCTGTCAAGGAAGCTACCGGTCTCGGACTGAAAGAGGCTAAGGAGATGGTTGACAAGGCTCCTGACGCCGTTCTCAAGGAGAAGGTTTCCAAGGCTGAGGCAGAGGCACTCAAGGCTGCTCTCGAAGAAGCTGGTGCTGAGGTCGAGATTAAATAACTTGACCGTCCCCTCAGGGAGATTTTACCAGGTTTAGGGCCGAAACAGGCTCTAAACCTTTTTTCCGTAATTATTTTTCACTATATAAAGGCAGAAAATGTCAAAGACGACAAAAGCCAAGCGAATTTCGTTCGCAACCTCAAAGATTCTCCTGGAGTATCCGGACCTGCTTGAGGTCCAGCTGAAGTCCTTCCGCGACTTCTTCCAGATGGACACTCCACCGGAGAACAGGCGCAACGAGGGCCTGTACAATGTCTTCCAGGAGATTTTCCCCATCGAGGATACGAGGAACAGTTACAAGCTCGAATTCATTGATTATTTCCTCGATCCCCCAAGATTTTCCATCGAGGAATGTCTTGAGAGAGGCGACACCTACAAAGTGCCTCTCAAGGCAAAACTCCGCCTTTCCTGCAGCGACACCGAGCACGAGGACTTCGAGACCAAGGTTCAGGACGTATATCTGGGCGACATCCCTTACATGACGCCTGCCGGAACCTTCATCATCAACGGTTCCGAGCGCATCATAGTGTCCCAGCTCCACAGATCTCCCGGCGTATTCTTCGGTCAGAGCCTCCACGCCAACGGAACCAAGCTCTACTCGGCACGTATAATCCCGTTCAAGGGTTCCTGGATAGAGTTCTCCACGGACATCAACAACGTGATGTTCGCCTACATCGACCGTAAGAAGAAGCTCCCTGTGACCACCCTCCTGCGTGCCATAGGATTCAGCAGCGACAAAGATATCATCGACATCTACGGACTCGCCGACGAGGTTTCCATGGATGAGGAGACCCTCAGGCAGTATCAGGGCCGCAAGCTTGCCGCCAAGGTCATCAAGACCTGGGTAGAGGACTTCGTGGACGAGGATACCGGTGAGGTGATTCCTGTCGAGAGAACCGAGGCCATCGTGGAAAGAGGCCAGATTCTCGACGAGCAGACCATAGCCCAGCTTCTCGAGACCGACGTCAAGAAGATTCTCATCCAGAAGGAGGAATCCGAAGCCAAGGAATATGAGATCATATTCAACACCCTTCAGAAGGATACCACCAACACCGAGATGGAGGCAGTCAACTACATCTACAAGCAGCTCCGCAACTCGGAGCCGCCTGATGAGGCTACTGCCAGGGACGTCATCGAAAAGCTTTTCTTCTCTGAGAAGAGATACGACCTCGGCGAGGTCGGCAGGTACCGTCTGAACAAGAAGCTCTCCCTTACCATCGACGACAATGTGAGGGTGCTTACCAAGACGGATATCATAGAAATCATACGCTACCTCGTTTGCCTTATCAACGAAAAGGCCGAGGTGGACGATATCGACCACCTGAGCAACAGGCGTATCAGGACCGTAGGCGAGCAGCTCGCAAACCAGTTCAGCGTAGGCCTCACCCGTATGGCAAGGACCATACGCGAGAAGATGAACGTACGCGACAGCGAGCAGTTTGTTCCATCCGACCTGATAACGGCCAAGACCCTCTCGTCGGTCATCAACTCCTTCTTCGGAACTTCCCAGCTCTCCCAGTTCATGGACCAGACCAACCCGCTTTCGGAGATCACCCACAAGAGGCGTCTCTCCGCCCTGGGTCCTGGCGGTCTGTCAAGAGACAGGGCAGGTTTCGAGGTACGAGACGTACACTACACCCACTACGGCCGTCTCTGCCCTATCGAGACTCCGGAAGGCCCGAACATCGGTCTGATCTCCTCACTCTGCGTTTACGCGAGGATCAACAGCCTGGGCTTCATCGAGACTCCTTACCGCAAAGTGGAGAACGGCAAGGTCGATCTCACCCCGGGCGGCTGGAAATATATGAGCGCCGAGGACGAGGAATACCAGACCATATCTCTTGCAAACGTGAAGCTCGACGATGAGGGCAATATGCTCGACGACCGCATCCAGTGCCGTCTCGAAGCCGATTTCCCTGTCGTATCGAAGGAGGAAGTCAACTATATGGACGTCGCTCCTAACCAGATCGCTTCCGTGGCGGCCTCACTGATTCCGTTCCTCGAGCACGATGATGCCCACCGTGCCCTGATGGGTGCGAACATGATGAGGCAGGCGGTTCCGCTCCTTAATCCGGAGGCCCCTATCGTGGGTACCGGCCTCGAGGAGAGGGTCTGCCTCGATTCCAGGACCCAGATCATTGCAGAGCGCAAGGGTGAAGTGGTTTATGTGGATGCAAACGAAATCCACGTAAGGTACGACCGCAGCGAGGACGAGAAATTCGTAAGCTTCAGCCCGGACGTGACCGTTTACAAGCTTCCTATATTCAGGAGGACCAACCAGAGCACGACCATCCTGCTCAAGCCTATAGTACGCAAGGGCGACAAAGTGGAAAAGGGTCAGGTGATGACCGAGGGATATGCGACCCAGAACGGCGAACTCGCCCTCGGACGCAACCTCAAGGTTGCCTTCATGCCTTGGAAGGGATACAACTACGAGGACGCCATCGTGCTTTCCGAAAAGATGGTACGCTGGGACATCCTCACTTCCGTACACGTGGACGAGTACATTACCGAGGTTCGTGACACCAAGCGCGGTGCCGAGGAACTCACTTCGGACATACCTAACGTCAGCGAGGATGCCACCAAGGACCTCGGCGAGGACGGTATAATCCGCGTGGGTGCCCACATCGAGCCGGGTGACATAATGATAGGCAAGATCACCCCTAAGGGCGAGAGCGATCCTTCTCCTGAGGAAAAACTCCTCCGTGCCATCTTCGGCGACAAGGCCGGAGAGGTAAAGGACGCTTCACTCAAGGCTACCCCATCCCTCAGCGGTACCGTAATCAAGACCGCCCTCTATTCCAAAGCCCTCAAGGAGAGCAACCGCAAGGGTGCACGCAACGAGCAGAAACTCCGCGAGCAGGCAGAGGAGGAGAGAAGGGATGCCGAGATAGCCAAGCTCTTCAACCAGTTCATCGAGAAGCTCGCCACCCTCACCGAGGGCAAGAAGAGCGCGGGCATCAGCGAACTTGTCGGCACCGAAATCATTGCCAAGGGCAAAGCCATCACCGTGGACCAGCTCAGGAACATTGATTACGCAAGCATCAATTCCAGCAAGTGGACCACTGACAAGGCTGCCAACGCCATGATCAAGGATCTCATCAACAACTACTGCATAGCCAGGAAGGAGATCGAGGCCCGCTACAGGAGAATCATCGACAAGATCAAGATCGGTGACGAACTGGGCAACGGCGTGATGAAACTCGCCAAGGTCTATGTAGCCAAGAAGAGGAAGATCAGAGTCGGTGACAAGATGGCCGGCCGTCACGGAAACAAGGGTATCGTAGCGAAGATAGTAAGGGACGAAGATATGCCTTTCCTCGCTGACGGAACTCCTGTGGACATAGTGCTCAACCCTCTGGGTGTGCCTTCCCGTATGAATATAGGTCAGATATACGAGACCGTGCTCGGCTGGGCCGGCCAGGAACTCGGAGTCAAGTTCAGCACCCCTATCTTCGACGGTGCAAGCCTTGAGGAGATCTGCCGCTATACCGACAAGGCGGGTGTTCCGCGCTACGGAAAGACCTTCCTCAGGGACGGCGGTACCGGTGACTGGTTCGACCAGCCGGCAACCGTGGGCGTCATCTATATGATTAAGCTCGGCCACATGGTCGATGACAAGATGCACGCAAGGTCCATAGGTCCTTACTCGCTCATCACCCAGCAGCCTCTCGGAGGTAAAGCCCAGTTCGGTGGTCAGAGGTTCGGTGAGATGGAGGTTTGGGCGCTCGAGGCATTCGGCGCAGCAAACATTCTCCAGGAGATCCTGACTGTGAAGTCCGACGACGTCACCGGACGTTCGAAGACCTACGAAGCCATCGTGAAGGGAGACCTTATGCCTACCCCAGGAATTCCGGAGTCACTCAACGTGCTGCTCCACGAACTCCGCGGACTCGGTCTCAAGGTGACCCTCGAATAAGTTTCAACTGACTACTGATAATTGAAGAATTAGAAATATGCCTACTTATAACAAAGACAATAAGGCTAAAAGCAACTTCGAGAAGATCAGCATTTCACTCGCTTCTCCGGAAGACATCAAAGGAAGGTCATCCGGAGAGGTGCTGAAACCTGAGACCGTCAACTACAGGACCTACAAGCCTGAAAGGGACGGACTCTTCTGCGAGAAGATCTTCGGTCCTACCAAGGACTACGAGTGCCACTGCGGTAAGTACAAGAGAATACGCTACCGCGGCATCGTCTGCGACCGCTGCGGTGTCGAGGTTACGGAGAAGAAGGTCCGCAGGGAAAGGATGGGTCACATAGAGCTCACCGTTCCTGTAGCCCACATCTGGTACTTCAAGTCAGCTCCAAACAAGATCGCCGCTCTGCTCGGAATTCCTTCCAAGAAACTCGAACAGGTCATCTACTACGAGAAGTATATAGTCCTCAACCAGGGCGCATCGAACTATCCTAAGCTCGAGCTCCTCAGCGAAGAGGAATATCTCGACGTTCTCGCAGACCTTCCGAACAACGGCAACCTCCCTGACGAGGATGAGAACAAGTTCAGGGCAAAGATGGGCGCAGAGGCCATATACGACCTGCTCAAGGAAGTGGACATCGACGAACTCGCCAAGAGTCTTCGCGCAAGCATGGTTACCGACAGGTCACAGCAGCGCAGGACCGAGGCCCTCAAGAGACTGAGCGTTGTGAAGTGGTTCCAGGAGTCCAAGGGAATCAACCGTCCTGAATGGATGATTCTCAAGGTCATCCCTGTCACCCCTCCTGAGCTCCGTCCTCTCGTTCCGCTGGACGGCGGCCGCTTCGCCACTTCAGACCTGAACGACCTCTACAGAAGGGTGATCATCAGGAACAACCGTCTGAAGAGACTCATCGAGATCAAGGCGCCGGAAGTCATACTGCGCAACGAGAAGCGAATGCTTCAGGAAGCCGTGGACTCCCTGTTCGACAACTCCAAGAAGTCCAACGCCGTCAAGAGCGAGGCCAACAGGGCTCTCAAGTCCCTGTCCGACTCTCTCAAAGGCAAGCAGGGCCGTTTCCGTCAGAACCTCCTCGGAAAGCGTGTCGATTACTCCGCACGTTCCGTCATCGTCGTAGGTCCTGAGCTGAATATGCACGAGTGCGGTCTGCCTAAGTATATGGCTGCCGAGCTCTACAAGCCGTTCATCATCCGCAAACTCATAGAGCGCGGAATCGTGAAGACGGTCAAGTCCGCAAAGAAGATCGTGGACCGTCAGGATCCGGTCATCTGGGACATACTCGAGAACGTGATGAAAGGTCATCCGGTTCTGCTGAACCGTGCACCTACCCTTCACCGTCTCGGTATCCAGGCTTTCCAGCCGAGGATGATCGAGGGCAAGGCCATTCAGCTGCACCCGCTCGCATGTACGGCATTCAACGCCGACTTCGACGGTGACCAGATGGCTGTGCACCTCCCTCTCGGCAACGCCGCCATACTCGAGGCTCAGCTGCTGATGCTCGGTTCGCACAACATCCTCAACCCTGCCAACGGTACCCCTATCACCGTGCCTTCACAGGATATGGTGCTCGGTCTTTACTACATCACCAAGATCAGACCGGGTGCAAAGGGTGAGGGAATGAGGTTCTACGGACCTAAGGAAGTCATTATCGCACTCAACGAGAAGGCCATAGAGATTCACGCCAAGATATCCGTGAGGATGCCTGTGGACAAGATGAATCCTGAGGCCGGCACCCACATGGTAGAGACCAGCCCGGGACGTATCATCGTCAACGAGCTTGTTCCTGACAAGGTGCCGTACATCAACGAGGTACTCTCCAAGAAATCCCTCCGCAAGATCATATCCGTGGTAATCAAGAACACCGGTATCTCACGTACCGCCCAGTTCCTCGACGACATCAAGAACCTCGGATACACCATGGCCTTCAAGGGAGGTCTGTCCTTCAACCTCGGTGACGTTATCATCCCTGGCGAGAAAGACGGAATGATCGAGGACGGCTACAAGAAGGTCGCCGAGATCAAGAGCAACTTCGAGATGGGCTTCATCACCAACAACGAGCGCTACAACAAGGTCATCGACCTCTGGACCTCCATCGACAACAAGCTTCAGAGGATAGTGGAGGAGCAGATTTCCGCTGACCAGCAGGGCTTCAACCCTGTGTATATGATGCTCGACTCCGGAGCCCGCGGTTCCATAGGCCAGATCAAGCAGCTCTGCGGTATGCGAGGCCTTATGGCCAAGCCTCAGAAGTCCGGCGGACAGGGCCACGACACCATCGAGAACCCGGTTATCAGCAACCTTAAGGAGGGTATGTCCGTGCTCGAGTACTTCATCGGTACCCACGGTGCCCGCAAGGGTCTTGCCGATACCGCCCTCAAGACTGCGGATGCAGGTTACCTGACCCGTCGTCTGGTGGACGTATCCCACGACGTGATTATCAACGAAGAGGACTGCGGCACCCTCAGGGGCCTCATCGCAACCGCCATCAAGAGCAAGGATGAGGTTGTGGAATCCCTCGGAGACCGTATCCTCGGCCGTGTACCTGTACACAACATATACAACCCGCTTGACGGACAGCTCATCGTGGCTTCCGGCGAGGAGATCACCGAAGAGAAGGCCGCTCTCATCGAGTCGCTGCCTATCGAACAGGTGGAGATACGTTCCGTGCTCACCTGCGAGTCCCGCAAGGGAGTCTGCGCAAAGTGCTACGGACGCAACCTCGCAACCAGCCGCATGGTTGAGAAAGGTGAGGTTGTCGGCGTGATCGCCGCACAGTCCATCGGTGAGCCGGGTACCCAGCTGACACTGCGTACCTTCCACGCCGGCGGTGTGGCCGGTGGTGAAGTTGCAGACAACAGCATCGAGTCCAAGTACGACGGCAAGCTGGAGTTCAGCGAGCTCAGGACCATAGAAAGGGAAAGCGAGAACGGAGTGGAGACCGTTGTGGTCAGCCGTACCACGGAACTCAAGATCGTGGACGAGAACACCGGCATCACCTTCTCCCAGTACGATATCCCTTACGGTTCCGTTCTCTTCAAGCAGGACGGTGCCAAGGTCAGCAAGAAGGATCTTATCTGCGAATGGGACGCCTACAACGCAATCACCATTGCCGAGTCAGCCGGTATCGCCAGGTACGAGAACATGGTTGACGGCATCACCTTCCGTGAGGAGATTGCCGACGAGTATTCCCTCAACCGCGACAAGGTCATCATCGCCTCCCAGGACAAGACCAAGAACCCTGCCCTCACCATACTCTCCGAGACCGGTGAGATCATCAAGACCTTCAACCTCCCTGTCAATGCCCACGTAATGGTGGCAGACGGCGCTCAGGTCAAGGTCGGTGACATCATCATCAAGATTCCTCGCGCAGTCGGCAAGTCCGGTGACATCACCGGCGGTCTGCCACGAGTTACAGAGCTCTTCGAAGCCCGCAACCCATCCAACCCGGCCATCGTCACCGAAATCAACGGTGAGGTCAGCCTGGGCAAGATCAAGCGAGGCAACCAGGAGATTATCGTGCGCAACCGCTCAGGTGTCGAGAAATCCTATCTCGTGCCTATGTCCAAGCAGATACTCGTTCAGGAGAACGACTACGTAAGGGCCGGAACCCGTCTTTCCGACGGCGCCGTATCCCCTACCGACATTCTCAACATACTCGGTCCTATCAAGGTTCAGGAGTACATCGTGAATGAGGTTCAGGAGGTTTACCGTCTGCAGGGCGTGAAGATCAATGACAAGCACTTCGAGATCATCGTACGCCAGATGATGAGAAAGGTGAAGATCAATGATCCGGGCGACACCGATTTCCTCCAGGAGGAGCTCGTGGACAAGTGGGTATTCATGGATACCAACGACAACATCTACGGCAAGTACTTCGTCGAGGACAATGGCGACTCCGAGAAGTTCAACATCGGTGACATCATCAGCGCAAGGGATCTCCGCAGCGAGAACTCCTCACTTGACCGCCAGGGTCTGCGCATGATGGCCGTACGCGAGGCCAAGCCGGCCACCGCAAGCCAGGTGCTCCAGGGTATCACAAGGGCTGCACTGAAGACCAACAGCTTCATCTCCGCAGCTTCCTTCCAGGAGACCACCAAGGTGCTCAGCGAGGCAGCGATACGCGGTCGCGTCGATACTCTCGAAGGCCTCAAGGAGAACGTCATCTGCGGACACGCAATTCCGGCCGGTACCGGTCAGAA
>JALFFZ010000135.1 GCA_022777585.1 Bacteroidales bacterium
ACAGAAATCGGCATAGCTTCCATTTTGCGGTTAGGAGTGAATTCGATGGACATCAACGAACCGGAGCTGTTGTTATTCAGCTTCGTCGTACCATATACGCTACCCAGGACACCGACATTTTCCCACTTCAGGCCGTCATAGGAACTATCAACTGTAAGCTTCGCAATATCAATCGTAGCGGTCTTGCCGATATCCACCTTGGCGTTGCTGGTATATGACTTGCCGTCCACAGTTACCCTCAAATTCTGAACTCCACTGAAGGCATTAGGACTATCAATGAAGATCTTATGTGTGAGCCTGTTGCCGGCATCGTCGGTGCAGACAAGGGTTGCCGTCTTGCTGCCGCTGAAAGTAGTAGTAGAAATCGGAGCGACAACAACACCGCTGGCACCGACTGAGTTAAGACTGCATTCACACGAAGGAGATTCGATTGTCCACTTGAAATTAGTGAATGTGGAGAGGTAATTTCCGGAAGCATCCATAAGGCCGAACGCTTCATCGTTTCTGCCGTCATATGATGCACGGATTGTCGTGCTTTCACCTACAGGCTCAATCTTGCCACCCACCCGGATACAGATCTTCGTCCCAGCCGGGAATGAAGCCTTGGATACCCTGACCGTGAAACTTCGTGTATTCTTACCGGTTTCATCCGTAGCCGTAATCTCCGCGGAACCATACTCACCGAATGTCTGTATTTCCGCCATAGGTGAAACACCTTTTCCATCGACAGTTCTTGGAGTAACCTTGGCTACAGCTTCATTGCTGCTGGTCCAGCTGGCATTGAAAGCAGGATTGATCTGCACCTCGGCATTGGCATTTCTGCTCATTTCCTCCACATCTTTCACGGCTTCATCCGTGTATATCCAACAAATCTTCGTCTCAGACGTAAAAGGATGCACACCCTTATTGATGGTAAATGTCTTCTCATATTTGATTCCATCCTCATTCAAGGCGACAGATATCTTTGCGGAACCCGAAGTGCTTCCCTCAACCACCTCTATGTTTATCTTGGATTCACTGCGAAGCCTTTTTGAAACAGAAATCACACTGGTCTCGTCTGACGTTACGGTCACTGCTGACTCGGTAAGCGTTCCGCCGTCTTCCCTTATCATCTCTACAGTGCGGTACCCGTTAGGAGCAGGCATTCCCATATCCAGAAGATTGAAAGAGCCTCCATTCTCGATGGTCACGTATCCGTCCGATTCCGACCTTCTCTTGAGCGAAAACAAAGTAGGATATACGGTAACCTTGATTTTTCTTGTAGTGGAAATATTCTCAGCATATGCAGATATCGTACATGAGCCTTCTTTGGCGGCCTTGATATAGGCAACACCCTGATTGACCTCGACATATGCAATGCCCGGGTTATCAGTGTCCCACTGGAGGGATGCGGCATTTGCGTTCTCCGGCTGCACTGTAAGTCTGACAGGAGTCGGCATATCCAGATATGCACTCATAGACGAAGGCACACCAAAACTGGTCACAGGCACTGCCGTAACTGTAACCTTGACACTGGCACTTACGCTCTCATATTTGGCATGTACGGTGGTCGTGCCGGGAGCATGGGCTCTCACGAGCCCGTTCTTCACGGTCGCAACGTTCTCGTCATCAGATGTCCACTCCAGAGCCACTTCGTATTCTGCTTCCGCAGGCACTGTGGAATATTTGATCAGTTCTGATTCACCCTGCATGATGGTCATCGTGCCGTTTTCAGGATGCGTGATGACAATCTCACGCAATTCGGAGCTCCCGCCCTTTTCTTTCTTGCAGGAGATCGGAGATAACGATATCAGCACCATGGCAAGCGCCATGAGATATCGCATTGACTTGATTTTGAAATTTGCCAACATGGTCGATCAGTTTTATTTCTGGTTAACAATATAGTCTTGTTCCGCAACGTCGCAGGTCCCGGGAGAGAAACGTTTTTGCAAAATTATGCCTGCAAAGCACCCGAAACAATACGTAACTTTATGTATTTTTACTACGTAGGTATGCCTACAGCACCATAAAAAGCAGTTTTCGATTATCAGCAAAAAACCACAAGGAAAAGCCATGTTTCCTCCCAAAAAGACTATATTTGTCTCGGACCACACCGACCGGAATATGAAAAAAGCGATTACCCTAATATTTTTGACCGTTCATTCCGTGCTTAACCTGTCAGCAGCAGAGATAGATTCGCTCTTCAGCAGATGGGAGGAAGCGACGGGAATGCATCGTATCCGCCTCGGAAATGAACTTCTCTCCTTTGGATACGACGAGGGTCTTGTTCCCGAGAAAAAATCTTACGGCAGAAATCAGTCCATCGAATCAGAGGCACGCATATACGACATGATGTCATATTATTTCTACATAAATGACAAGCTCGACGATGCGCTGTCCACTGCCCTCATAGCACTTCCGCTCTGCGAGAAAAGCGGAGACGAGCAGTTGCTGGGAAACTGTATAAACAACATCGGAGTCTTCTATCAGAGGAAGGGTCTTTTCGGTCAGGCCATCACCTATATGGAGAGGGTATATAATCTGGACCTGAAGGCGAAGGACAAGAGCGGAATGAGTTCTACAATGAATAACCTCGCCACCCTCTATCTCGCTACAGGACAGCCGGAAACGGCATTGAGCTACGTCCTTCCGGCGATAAAGATGGAACGGGAACTCGGTGACAGGGAGAGACTTGCAATCCGTCTCGGACTGGCGTCTGACATCTGGCTCGAAATGGGGCAGATTGAAAAGGCGCTCTCATGCGTGGATGAGGCGTACAAACTGGACCACGAAGACAAGCGCGAAGGAAATGCTGCGATACGGCTTTCACAAAAAGCGTCGGTACTGATTGCGCTCGGAGAGGACATCGAAGCGGAAAAGTGTCTTATCGAGGCGATTCCAATTCTGGAGAAAAAGAACAACATCACTTCCATAGCCATCTGTTACAACCAGCTCGGGCAGCTCTACTACAAGGAGGAACTCTACAAATTAGCGGAAAGGACTTACAGACAGGCTTATGAACACGCAAGCAAAGCCGGAAGTGACTACGTGAAGAAAAAGTCGCTGAGCGGTCTTTGGCTGTGCCAGAAGTACCTGGGCAAGCTGGAGGACGCGCTCCACACATTGGAAGAATATACCCAGCTGACTGAAAAAATTGCGGATGACCGTGCAGATTCGGCTGTGGAGGATTTCCGCGTGAGGTATGAGACCAAGGAGAAAGAGGACAAGCTGATACACGAGCAGGAAATGTCGAAGGTCAGACTTGTAGTAGTCATCTGCCTGTCAGTATTTTCACTGTTGCTGTGCGTCCTGCTGGCATTGAGTTACCGTATGCTCAGGATCAGACGCCGCCAGGCGAAGATCCTCACCAAGAACCAGGAAGTGAAGAACAAGCTGCTTTCTCTCGTTCCCGCGATTTCGGGCAATACCGAGTCGGAAATACTGAAGGAAATCGTCGATAATATCGAGACAATGGATGATGTTCCGAAGATGACGAGCAGGGAGCTTGAAATTGTGAAGCTCTGCTGCGAGGGTCTGACATCGAAAGAGATAGCCAGAAAGCTCAATGTTTCCGTGCGTACCATAGACACTCACAAGAGCAACATATTCAAGAAACTCAGCATATCCAGCACTCTGGAGCTTATCAAGTATGCTGTCAAGGCCGGAATCTATACTCCTCAGAATTAAATGTTTCTGATTTTACAGGGTCGGGCGCAAAAAATCTTTAAGATCAGGAGAGACTGCAGCAGGAGCAGGTTGCAGAAAAAGCTTCTTCTGTAGAGAAATTCTTCAACGAAAAAAAATCATCTGGGATGTCTCGGAGCTATCATCGTTATCGGTGTGGCTGTTCTCTGCTATCACAAGTTCTACGCCCCGCCTAAGAAGGCAGAGGCTGCTGTACGGTTCTTACGCAGGTGACGCCGCTTTCTTCTATGCAGGTGTCTGCGAGCTCCAGATCGGTAAGTACGAGGAGGCTCTCTCCTACCTGAACAAATACAACGGAAAGGATGAGATTCTCAAGGCCAAGGCCATCAAGGATCAGTATCCGCAGTCCAATGGAAGGATACGATATCGACAAATATATCAGCAGAATCGAGAACATGCCTAAGGACAATATCGAGAGAGCCATCAAGAAGGCTACCGACAAGTCACTCGGTGATTTCAAGGAGGTTACCTTCGAAGGATACGGTCCGTTCGGTGTCGCATTCCTTGTAGAGACTGCTACAGACAACAATACCAGAACAGTTGCCAATGTCCGCAGCTATTTCACAAAGTGCGGAGGTACGCTCGGAACCAGCGGTAGCGTAAGCTTCATGTTCGGCCACAAGTGCGTATTCAGAATCAAGGACCAGGAAGGTATCGATGTGGATGAGCTCCAGCTTGATCTCTGCGATTACGACGACGACCCGGAGGTATTCGTCGAGGAGCAGGAGGACGAGCTCGTTTCAGGAGGCTTCGAGAGAATTCCTAACACCGAACTTAAGGATGTTACTCCTGAGCAGCGCGAGACATTGAACAAACTCACCGATCTCCTCGAGAACGATGACGACGTTACAAACGTTTACAACTTGCTGAAACCTGCAGAGGAATAATTCTTCTGAAAGACATATCCCAAAAAGGCTGACCGCATCGACCGATCCGGATGCCACGTTCATGCACATGAAGGGGGACGCCATGAACAATGGCCAAACCAAGCCGGGTTATAATGTCCAGATATCTACTGAAAACCAGTATATTGTCAATTATGACCTGTACTGGAGACCTTCGGCATCCACAGCAGCGAAATCGTAGCAGACTCGGGATATGGCAGCGAGCAGAACTACGAGTTCATGTTTGCCAACGGCATGAGTCCATATGTGAAATACAACATATCTGGAATAGGTAATACCAATACCACTGCTTCCAGAGGCGGGTGGCTGTTTATTTTGCTACAGCTGATATTTTTGCTATATTTGTAGCACTTTAAACACACATATTATGGCAAAGATTATTGGCAGAACCGAGGAAATAGTGAGCATGAATCGATTATATGACAGTGGCAAGGCTGAACTTGTTGCTGTATATGGCCGTCGCCGTATTGGAAAGACTTTTCTTGTAGATGAAAGCCTGAAGGGGAAGATTACTTTCAGACATGCAGGACTATCTCCGGTTGACGAGCTGGGTAAGCATAATTTCCTCAAAGATCAGCTCAAGCACTTTTATTATTCTTTGCAACTTCATGGTATGAAGAAGAGTAAATGTCCTTCATCATGGCAGGAAGCCTTCTTTTTGCTGGAAACACATCTTCAGAATACTGATAATGGCGGAAGGCAGGTCGTGTTTCTTGACGAACTTCCATGGCTGGACACACCTCGTTCAGGGTTCCTTACTGCTTTTGAGGGGTTCTGGAATACATGGGGATGCCATCGGGATAACCTGATGGTTGTTGTGTGTGGGAGT
>JALFFZ010000177.1 GCA_022777585.1 Bacteroidales bacterium
AATAACCTGCATCATCTTTGAAAATCTTTTCGGTCCATATTTCCTCCCTCATCAGTCACATAGCTACGGCTATGCTCCTTCTTCGGGTGAAAATCTGACCTCGAAAATCCAATTCAAATCTGACGCAACTTATTTTTTTCAGATTACCTGACAAACGGCATTGTCCCCGCCGGGGACCCGGCTAACCTTATAGCTTATGAGTGAGTTTTTCCGAATCATCAACAGCATCAATGACTGGCTGTGGACCTATGTGGTCATTGTTCTTCTCGTTTTCTGCGCAATTTATTTCACTGTCCGCATCCGCGGAGTGCAGTTCAGGCTGCTGAAGGATATGTGGAGGGTGATAGTGGACAGGCCTGTCGGTGAGGAAAGTGCGGTGGACGGCGACGCAAATGAAGTCAGGCACAGGAAAATCGGTTCTTTCCAGGCATTCGCGGTTTCGCTCTCCAGCCGGGTCGGCACAGGAAACCTGGCCGGAGTGGCCTCGGCAATATGCGTGGGCGGTCCCGGTGCAGTGTTCTGGATGTGGATAATGGCATTGTTCGGAGCCGCCACGGCATTCATCGAGGCGACATTGGCCCAGCTCTACAAACGCCGCGGCAAGGATTCGTTCTACGGCGGCCCGGCCTACTACATGCAGCACGGGCTTCACCGCAAATGGATGGGCCTGCTCTTCGCCGTTCTCCTGATCCTGACTTTCGGAATCGCCAACCAGCTGGTTCAGAGCAACACTCTCTGCGATGCTCTCGGAGACGCATTCTCCATTGACAAGAAATGGATAGGCCTCGCCCTCGCAGCCATGACGGTTGTCATAATTTTCGGCGGCATTCACAGGATCTCGCATTTCGCCAGCATTGTCGTTCCCTTCATGGCAATAGGCTACGTGCTGATCGGGATTGTCATCATTGTAATGAAAATCAATGAAATACCTTCAGTACTCGCCCTCATTGTCAGGAATGCCTTCGGCATCGGACCCATGGCCGGGGGTATGTTCGGAACGGCCGTGATGCAGGGAGTCAAGCGGGGACTTTTCAGCAATGAGGCCGGCGAGGGAAGCGCCCCGAATGCAGCCGCAATCGCCCATACCTCGCATCCCGTGAAGCAGGGCCTCCTTCAGTCCCTGGGCGTGTTCACCGACACGATTGTCGTATGTACCTGCACGGCTTTCATCATATTGCTCTCGGGCCTCTATGACAGCGGGGCGGACGGCATCATCCTGACCAAGAACGCATTGGAATGCCATATAGGCAAGGCGGGAGGCGTTTTCCTTACCGCTGCCATCTTCCTCTTCGCCTACAGCACCCTCATCGGCAATTATTTCTACGCCGAGACCAACATACGCTTCATCACGGGCCGCAAGTCAGCCGTGTTTATCTTCCGTATCATCAGCGCACTGACCATTATCGCCGGAGCCGTCATGACTCTCCAGGAGGCCTGGAGTCTCGTGGACATCACCATGGGCGTGATGACAATCGTGAACCTGGCGGCCATCCTCCAGCTGGCCCCGAAAGCCTTCAGGCTTCTGGACAACTATATGGAGCAGCGCTGCGCAGGAAAAGACCCCGTCTTCAGGCGCGCAATGATGCCTGAGGACGAGGCCGATATCGAATGCTGGGAATGAGGTGCCGGCGCATGCCGGAACTATGACGGGAAGTCCCGCCCTCAGCTATGCGCCTCAATCAGAAGGTCTCCCAGTTCCCGAACATCCCTGACAATGAAATCAGGAGGGAAGAATTCAGGTGCAGGATTGTTCCGGGCATCCTCCGCCACCTTCAATGCGGTGTCTAGGGTGGTCTCGCCTGAGAGCACGAGGACTCCGACGGCTCCGGCATTGTGGGCCATTGCGGTGTCGGTGTAGATCCTGTCCCCGGCCATTATGATTTCGTCGGCTTCCAGGCCGTGACGGTGACGGATGCCGTCCAGCATTGTCGGATCAGGCTTTCCGAGAACGATGTCCGGTTTTCTTCCGGTGGCGTGCTCAATGCATTTCTGGAGGGAGCCGCAGTCCACCAGAATCGTCTTCCTGTCCGTAGGGCATACCCTGTCAGGATTGGTTGCCACGTAAGGAACTCCCTGGGAGGCCCACCAGGCTGCGCGGCACAGCCTTGAGTATGTCAATGTGGTGTCGAATGCCACTACAAGCACGTCAGGTACATCATTCTCATCATCCGCACAGCTCTCGAAACCTGCCTTCTCAAACTGGCTGACCATACTCGGGGTACCCAGCATATAGAGCCGCTTTGCATCCGGCCATTTCTCCTTGATATAGTCAATGGCAGCGAGCGAGGTCGTGTACATATTGCCCTCATCTGCGTGAATGCCCATTCCCTCCAGCTTCTTCAGGTAGTCAGCCACGGAGCTGGTAGGATTGTTGGTGAGGAAGGAATATCCGATGCCGGCCTTCTTGAGATCATCGAGAAAGCCTATCGTGTACGGAAATATGTTCTTCCCAAGATAAATGGTGCCGTCCATATCCAGGGCAACGTGTTTGATGCGGGCGAGTTTTGCCCTCATTTCGGGAGTCAACTCCTTGTTGTAATCTTCTTTCATATCTGATTTCATTTGCTTGCGATATTGCAGGGTTTCGCAAATATATGAAAATTATTGCATTGTTGGAAAGGGCGAATGCCTATCTGAGATATTTGCTGAAGAAATTCCAGATTTCCTGATATGTGTCCATATCCCTGTCGGACCAGCTGTGACCGCCGTCCTGCACCTCATACAATCTGACCTCGATCTCCGGACCTCCATCGTACGCCGGAACACCACCGAGATAGCGGTGGAGAATGACTTTGTTCGGCTTCCTGTCAGATTGCACGACGGCAGGCTCCTGGACAAGTTCCGTGCTTTCCACGTGGGTGCACCTGGCCTCGTCAGCCCACCTCCCTATTGCCAGAGGAACGGAAATGTAGGCTCCCCAGCCACCGGCATTGTCAGGATCACCCTCCCATTCCGAGGTATGGTCCTGAGTTCCGTGGACTTCCATCATCGGCACGGGTCCATTGGCTTTCAAATCCTTACGCATCCACTCCATAGTCAGTCCGGCAATCGGTGCAATTGCATTGAAGAATTCCGGATGTGTGTAGGCCATAAGATAACACATCTCCCCTCCGTTCGACATTCCCGTAAGGAAGATATTGCGCCTGTCGAAGCCGTTATCCCGGCAGAGTCGGGTTGCTAGTTTCATGAGAAAGTCCACATCATCGGTTTTCAGCCCCTTCTGAAACGGATAGCCGACGTTCCAGCAGGTCTTTCCCCGGCCGTCCACAGCACCCTGAGGATAGCATACCGCGAATCCTTCCCTGTCGGCGATGCGGTTCATCCCCGCCCCGCTCTTCATTGCCCTGCCCCCGTAACCGTGCAGCACGAGGACAAGTGGCGCCTTTTCCCTGAGTCCGGCCGGCCGGTAGAGAATATACTCCCTTTCCATTCCCTTATGTCGGAAAACATGCCTTGTAGCACCTTCCGGAAGGGATTCAGCGACTATTGATGGCTGTTGGCTCAGGGGAGCCACAGGCGATGCTGCGGCTGTCGGGTCTGACATTGCCAATATCGCAATGCAGGCAAGAATCATCATTGTTGTCATCGTACCTTAAATTATATTTCTCAAAGATATACAATATCCGGCAATTCCGGATACGCAGGCAATATAGTTTGGATTCCGGTACTTATGCTCCGCAACTCGCAGAGTGAGCTGTGGAAAGATTCCAGGCTTGACTGGGAATGACGACAATGGGGAATATGGATGGAATGCCCTGTACGAATTGCAGATAATCAGTTAATTTTTTTACAAAAAAGTTTGCAATTTCAAAATCAATGCGTATCTTTGCAGTCCCAATGAAGAGAAAATCTACTTCACCTGCGGATGTGGTGAAATGGTAGACACGCTACTTTGAGGGGGTAGTGGGCGTTGGCCTGTGTGAGTTCGAGTCTCACCATCCGCACGAAAAGGAAGTTATCTGAATGACAGATGGCTTCCTTTTTTTGCATCTGCCCCTCCGACTCGGACTCACACCGCCCCCGAGGGGCTGTCAGGCGAATGCCTGACTGGGGGCTCACGTGGACAGCAAGACACTGGCGCGCCAGTGTTCGAGTCTCACCATCCGCACGAAAAGGAAGTTATCTGAATGACAGATGGCTTCCTTTTTTTTGCATCTGCCCCTCCGACTCGGACTCACACCGCCCCCGAGGGGATTTCCGTGACCTCTCGTGAAATTCATCTAGGCAGGTCGATGCCCTCTGGGGCCCCTGTGAGCTATGCTGCCTGCCTGGATGAATTGCACGAATCGAGGAAGATCAAAGCCCCGATAAAGATAGGGACGGGAGATATGCAGGAAACAGCCTGGAAGGATTGCGGGCAATCAGAACAAAAAAGGTGACCCGGAAAACCAGGTCACCAGATATATCCGGAAAAATGCAGCCGGGACATTACAACAGGAATGTCGCAGCAGCATTAATCCTTGAATGCTACAGATTCGGATTCACGCTCTTCCAGTCAGCAACTGCAGGGATGATGCCGAGAGAGATGATCTCGTCACGCATCTTGCAGAGATGTGCATAAGAAGCGTCGAGAGCAGCGAGTTCCTCAGCGGTACCGTTGATCTCGCCGAAGTGAACGCCAGTCTCGTCAATGACTGTAGGCATTGCCATCATCACGTTCTGATACTTCTCGTTGTTTACGTAAGTACCTGCAGGCCAGGTGAATTTCTCACCACCCATTGCAGCGGCGATCATCTTCACCGAATTGAGGGCAGGGCTCTGGAATGAAGAACGTCCGCGGAGCTTGATGATTTCTGCACCGCCCTGGATGACATTGTGCTTGATCTCCTCGAATCTCTCGGCGCTGAGCTTGGTTCCGAGAAGTTCTGAAAGCGGAGTGCCGTCAACCTTCACCTGGGATGCGAATACAGCCATCTGCTCGCCGTGACCGCCGTAAGTGTGGCAACCGGTCACCTTGCACTGCTGTACACCGAACTCCTCAGCGAGAGCTGTCTGGAAACGTGTAGAGTCGAGAGCGGCGAGAGTTGTAACCTGTGAAGGCTTGAGGCCTGAGTGGAGAAGCACTACAAGACCAGTGAGGTCAGCAGGGTTGAAAATCACAACAACGTGCTTTACATCAGGGCAGTATTTCTTCACGTTCTTTCCGAAATCCTCAGCAATCTGGCAATTGCCCTTGAGAAGGTCCTCACGGGTCATACCCTCCTTGCGAGGAGCACCGCCTGAAGAAATAATGTACTTTGCATCCTTGAAGGCAACTTCCGGATCTGTGGTCCAGGTGATGTTGGCACCCTCAAAAGCGCAATGATTCATCTCGGCTGCAACGCCCTTGAGACCCGGCTCATAGACGTCGTAGAGGCAGAGGTTCGGAGTAAGGCCGAGGAGCATAGCTGTCTGAGCCATGTTCGAACCGATCATTCCGGCAGCACCGACAATTGTCAGTTTGTCATTGGTAAGAAACTTCATGATTTCAATATAATTAATGCGTTATACTTTCAAAAACATCGAAATTCACTTTCGAAATGCAAATATAGCAATTAAAAGGAATATGAGAAAAATTTACTTGCAACAAATCAGCGGCTTGGTCAGCGCCTCCTTCAGTGCCGTGTCATAACGCAGCCTGACCTTGACCCCGGCCTCCTGGAAATAATACCTCACTGCGATTTCCTCCTCTATGAAAGGTATGATCTCATCCTTCTTCAGCAGCAGGAAATCCCTCTTCTCTATCTCG
>JALFFZ010000002.1 GCA_022777585.1 Bacteroidales bacterium
GCCAGCCTTTTCTCATCTACTACATTGGAAACCAACGGGTTCAAGGATGTCTGCATAATCGCATTTCCGATTCCGAGGAGCGAGAAGCTGACCAGCATGACAGGATAGGAAGATCCGAAAATCGGGATAATCAGCGATATTGCCGTAACCGCGATGGAAAGGAGCACGGTATTCTTCCTTCCGATTCTGTTCATCAGCATTCCCGTAGGCACCGAGAAGATGAGGAACCAGAAGAATACCAATGACGGGAGCATATTGGCCTGGGAATCAGCAAGTCCCAGATCCTTCTGCACATAGTTGCTTGCTATTCCCACCAGGTCCACGAAGCCCATGGTGAAGAATGCGAACATTACCGATAGAAAAGCAGTCTTATTTGTTTTCATAGTCTTGCATTATTAATATCTTGTTACGGAGAAGGATGTGAGAGGTGATGAAGGGAACACGAGGGATGTAAGGCATACCTCGCCATCATTGCCGAAAACCTCAACGCTGCACTTGTCGACGAAGATCCTCAATGACGTGAGTTTCCTGTGCACCGGAGCCGTAGCGATTTCATTGAACCTTTCGGAGAAATCTGTCAGGCCGCTCCTGCTGCGGTCGCAGCTGAGGGTCTTGCCCCTCTGGTCATAGGCGATTACGAATTCCTCACCCTTGGCATTGGACAATGTCACCTTACATGAGCCATTGACCTTCAGCACCTTGTCAAGACCTGCGCCGGCATATTCAGGGGCAGGACGGCTTCCGAGATAATACTTGCCTTCAACCTTATAGATGAATGGGTCGCGGGCGATAGTGTTGGCACTGCGGAACTGGCGGGTAGGCACATTGTTGGCATAATCCCAGTTAGACATCCAGGCTATCATCGTATGGCGTCCGTCCGGAGCTCCGGAGAAGGAAACGGCTGCATAATGGTCCTTGCCGTAGTCCTGCCACAGTGCATTTCCGTCCATATATCTGGCAGTGTCATCAACCTTGAACCGGTATCCGTCGAAATCTCCGATGAAATACTGGGTCGCGGAACCGCCGGCGGGACCTCCCGGATTGATGTTGCAGAAAAGCACCCATTTCTCTTCATCCGAGCCCTCAACAGGGAGTTTGAACAGGTCCGGACATTCCCAGACACCGTCGTGGCAGCCGTATCCGAGTCCGAAACGGGACTCCTCCTTCCATTCAATCAGATTGTCAGAGGTGTAGATGCGCATTTCCTGACCGCAGGCCAGAATGAGGTTCCATTTGCCGATTTCATCGTTCCAGAACATGTTCGGATCCCTGAAATCCACAATGCCCGAAGTAAGGATAGGATTGCCCTCGTACTTGATGAAGGTGTTGCCCCCATCGAGGGAGTAGGCAAGGGACTGCGCCTGGACCTCACCTGCGCTCGTATAGATTGCGATGACGGCGCCGGCTCCGAAACCTGCAGTATTCTTCTCATCCACAACGCAGGAACCGCTGAAAATGTATCCCAATGCATCCGGTTTGATGGCATCCGGACGAAATTCCCAATGAATGAGGTCGCGGCTCACCGAGTGGCCCCAGGAAAGATTGTTCCACATCGAACCGTATGGGCCGTACTGATAGTACAGATGCCATTCCCCGTCCTTCCAGAACATTCCGTTAGGGTCGTTCATCCAGCCGTATGCTGGGGTATGATGGTACTCCGGACGGAATTTCTCCTTGTTCGAGCTGTCAAACGACTCCGCAAGATACATCTTTGACCAGCAGAGCTCGTTCTCCGCATCGCGTACAGTGGAACGGTCCATTGACGAGTGGGTAAGGAGTTTGATCTCCCTGCCCTTCCACTCGTCGAGAATCATCGGCACGTAATAATCCACCTTGTTGATTGCCAGTCTGATATTCAGATGGCGGACAAGATCGTTGTTGCAGATTACCTTCACGGAAGTCTCCCTCGCTGTCTCCTCGATAGGCAGCATGAGATACTCAGCCTGCCTGTCTGCAGAAATGTGAACGATGGTGTTGCTCCCGGCGAGATGCGAGATCTCGAGAGACTGTGCTGAAAGCATATTTGCGCTGCACATAAGGATTGCGGACGCAATGGTCAAGAATAACTTTTTCATGATATCAGAACTCTCCATAACCTGGATTTTGAACATAATTCTTTCCTGAGAACTTGTACTGGTTGTTGGTAATAGGCAGGTACTCGTCCTTTCCTTCCGTGAAGGATACTCCCTGATAATATACGCGGGTAGCCTTCTCCCTTTCAATGAACTTGTTCATTACGTCAGCCGCGATTCCCCAGCGGACAAGGTCGAAGAAACGCTCTCCCTCCATTGCGAATTCAAGACGGTTCTCTGTGCGCACTGCCTTTCTTGCAGCATTCTGGGAGAGGCTCTCAGGATAAAGGCCAATCTTGTAGTTGGCAGCATATCCGTCGAAATCAGGGCAGGTACCGCCATTGCATTTGGAAGGGTCAGTCCAGGCCTTCACGTATCTGGAGGATGCCGCACGGCTGCGGACCTGGTTGATCAGCTTCACGCCCTCGGCAATTTCGCCGAGTTCAATGTGGGCCTCAGCCTCCCAGAGAAGGATATTGGCGTAGCGTATCATGTGCCAGTTCAATGCGCTGGCTCCCCAAGGCCATCCCGGATACATGTCAGGGGATTCAGGAGATACTACGAAACGCTTGCTGCAATTGTATCCGTATGTTCCGCGGTCTCTCACCCACTGGGCAAGGCAAGGGGTCTCGCCGTAGGTCTTCCAGGTCACATTCGGACGTCCGATGACGAAGTCCAGACGAGGGTCCACATTATGGTCATAATTGGAAATGACTGAAGCATCTCCATTGATGGTGACTTTGGCAAAGTCCGGAAGGCTCTGATAACCGAACTCCGGAAGGCCGTCGGCATCAGTCTGATATGCATTGATCAGATCCTGAGAAGGGATGAAGAATCCGTCTCCGCCATAAGGGCCCTGAGGTGTATTGAGAAGATGGCTCCAGTTGATGCGTCCTGCACTTCCTGAACCGTCATTCATGGAATACTGGATATCCCAGATGCATTCCTTGCCATTGTCGTTTGCCACAAGGTCGAGGTCCTGGAAATCGTCGAAGAGATCGTATCTGCTTGAATTCCTTATTTCCCGGCAGAGGGAAACGACCTCCCTGAGGGACGGCTCGTCGATCTTCACTACCGCATGGGTCTCAGGATTCTGCTCGTAAGCCCTGTACAGGAGGACCTTGGCGAGATAGGCCTTTGCCATATAGACATTGACGCGTCCAACTTCCGGCTGAGTCTCAGGCAGATATTCAATCGCAGCCCTGATCTCGCCTGCAATCAGGTCGAGAAGCTCCTCGCGGGAATATACATTGTTCGGGGTAGTCTCCACAGTACGATCGTCCATCTTCTCGTCGAACCATGGAATAAGATTGAACATTCTCTGCAGCTCGAAGAAATAATGTGCCCTGAGGACCTTCATCTCGGCAATCCTGCAGTCGCGGAGCGGAACCTGCTCCACTGTGCAGATGTTCAGTACCCTGAGTGCGGAATTGCATCTCTGGATGCTCACGCAGAGGTGATACCATTTGGAGTCGGAAACCGGGTCTGTGGCATCCAGAGTGAATGTCTCAAGCCTGTGGGTCTCCCAGCCGTCTCCTGTTCCGCCGCCTCCCTTGTAGGCGTCATCAGCGCGTACCGATCCTGTACTCCAATGTGTTACCGGATACCACCACACGCTCCAATCCTGAGGATTTGGTCCCATAAGTGCGGCATAGGCTGCCGTGCAGAGCTGGTCGGAGCCTTCCGGAGTCATCAGCAATTCCTCGCTGACCGTTCCCTGAGGCGGATTGTCAAGGAAAGACGATTCATTGCAGGATGCAAATATCATAGCGGCAAATGCCGTAAGAATTATATGTCTTGTTTTCATAATTTCAAATATTCAAGAAGGATTAAAGACCTACGCTGAGACCGAAAGTGAATGTCCTCGGGATAGGATATGGGAATCCGAGGCCTTCAGGGTCAGCTCCCGTGTAAGAAGTGATGGTGAAGAGGTTCTGAGCCTGAAGATATACTCTGAGATTGCGCAGATGGCATTTCTCGAGGACCTTCTCTGGAAGAGTATATCCGAGGGTAAGGGTCTTGAGCTTCAGATAGCTGCCGTTCTCCACGAAGAAGTCGGAAGAACCATTCTCATTGTTGCTTCCTGAGGTAGTGAGAGCCGGGATGTCAGAGTCATATCTGCCGGTCTTCTCATAGTTCTCCCAGGCGTCATAGGCTTCCAGAAGCCTTGTGGAGTGGTTACCTGACCAGTAAGCCCAGAGATTGGTGTAGAACTTGGAATTGTTCCAGGCCTGGCGTACCATGCCGTTGAAGAAGAGGGAGAGGTCGAATCCTTTCCAGTTGGCAGAGAAGTTGAGACCGCCGATGAACTTAGGCTGGTCAGAGCCCATGAAGATTCTGTCCTTTGCATTGATGATATTGTCACCGTTTGTATCGGCATATCTGATTCGTCCTACGCCCGGAGCTCCGTACTGAACCTGATAGCGGCTAATGTAATCGTCCACTTCAGCCTGGGTGCGGAAGAGACCGTCAGTCTTGTAGCCGAGCCATGAACCGAGAGGATGACCCACGTTGGTGATGTTGTCACCGTTACCGCAACCCCAGGTGTAATATACCTGCTCAGGGAGTTCGGTAATGCGGTTCTTGTTCAGGGAGCCGTTGAAACTGATCTCGTAGCTGAAATCGTCCTTGCTGTCTCGCCAGCTGAGATTGAACTCGATTCCCTTGTTGTTCATGGCGGCGACATTCTGGAATGAATATCCGCCTTCTCCGAGGACAGCGGCATAGGCAGGCTCGTAGAGCATGTTCCTGGTCTGCTTGTTGAAGAGGTCCATTTCGAAAAGCAGCCTGCTGCTGAGGAATGCTGCATCGAGTCCGACGTTCGTCTGCTGAGTCTGCTCCCAGCGGAGGTAAGGGTTGCCGGAATGGGTACGGATAGTACCGGCCGTAAGATTCTGATTGTCACCGATGATGTTGTATCCGCCGTTGTTCACGTCATTCCTGTACAATGAATATGTGGCGGAGTTGTCGATCATGTCGTTACCGTTGATACCCCAGGCGGCCCTGATCTTGAGATCATCCAGCCAGCCCTTCGCTGAGGAGAGGAATTTCTCCTTGGAAAGACGCCATCCCAATGACACTGAAGGGAAGATACCGGAGTTGTTGTACTTGCCGAAGCGGCTGGACGCATCGCGGCGGACCGTAACACTGGCAAGATACCTGCCGTCGTACGAGTAGTTGACCTTGCCGAAATATGATATCATCGAATATACGCTGGCTGTACCGCCGACATTCTTTCCGCTTGTGACGGCGTCAAGATATCTGTAGTCAGGGTTCTCATACTCGAGGCCGGTTCCGTAGCTCCTGAAGAAGTCATACTGCTCGCGCTTGGCTTCCACGCCGAGGAGGGCGGTAAGTGAATTCTTGCCGAAATCGATGCTGTACTGAATCTGGTTGGTCCATATCCAGTTGAACTGCTGCGCGTTGCTGACTTCCAGTTCATTGGTGCCCACGTTGCGGGCTCCCTCCTGCCATGAAGGGGTGAACACGGAGTTCTCCTCATTGTAATAGTTGAGTCCGAAATTCGAACGGAGGACAAGGTTCTTCACCGGTTCCACCTCGACGTAGGCATTTCCGAAAATTCTCCAGTAGAGATGCTTGTTGTTCGCCTCATTGTCGGTGAGCCTGATTGGGTTCGGAGAATCGTTGAGGACATCGACATAGCCTCCGCCGTAGGAGCCGTCGGTGGCATATACAGGGACCATCGGCATCATCTTGAAGAGCTGCTCCTCGATGCCGCCTGGATTGTTGTGCTTGGTCCAGCGGGTTACCGCAACATTCTCGCCGATACGGAGTCTGTTGTCAAGGAAATGATAGCTGCCGGACAGCCTGGTGTTGAAGCTCTTGTAGTCAGTATTGCGGCAAGTTCCGTCGTGATCCATATAATTTACCGAAAGTGAAGAACTTCCATTCTCTCCACCACGGGTGAGGGAAAGGTTGTAGTTCTGCATGAGGGCTGTGGAATATATCTCCTTTGCCCAGTCGGTGTCGGCAAGTGGCATTGTCTTGTCACCGCTCTGGTAAGTCTCGGCAATGACAGGAGCAGGTCCGTTTCCGAAAAGCTGGGAATTCGGATAGTTGCCGTTGTTGCCGTTCTGGAAGGCCTGCCAGTAGCATTTGGCCCATTCTTCAGTATTGAGAAGGTCTATGCCCGAATTGAAAGTCTGGGCAGTGAGGCTCATGTCGAAATTCACCCTGATCTCACCCTTCTTGGCCTTCTTTGTGGTGATGATGATGACACCGTTTGCAGCCTGCGCTCCATAGATTGCGGCGGAGGAAGCATCCTTGAGGACCTGGATGGACTCGATGTCGGCAGATGCCACGATTGATCCCACATTGTCGCGGGTAGGCATTCCGTCGATAACGTAAAGAGGGCTTGAATTGTTGATTGTAGTGGTACCGCGGACGAGAGTGGAGGTGTTTCCGCCACCAGGTGCACCGTCAGTAGTAATGTTCATACCGGCTACGCGGCCCTGGAGAGCCTGCATAACATTTCCGGTAGGAATGTCTGCCACATCCTTCATCTTGACCACGGCCACGGAACCGGTCAGGTCAGCCTTCTTCTCGGCCATATATCCGGTAACGACTACTTCGTCAAGGAAGTTGGTGTCATCTTCGAGAACGACCTTGAGTTCGCCGGCAGCATCCAGCGTAACTGTCTTCATTCCAACGGATGAGATTACGAGTTTTGCTCCAGCCGGAGCTGTGATCTGGAAATTTCCGTCAAGATCAGTGATTGTTCCGGTATTCGTCCCGAGAATCATTACGGCAGCACCGATGACCGGTTCGCCGTATGTCTTGTCAATGACGTTACCGCTGACATTGATTTCCTGTGCGGAGGCAAGAACTCCTGCAAATACTGCCAACCAAAGGGTCAGACAGATTCGTTTTAGCGTATTCATTGTCAATGTGGTATAATGTTAAACGTTATTCGTCCATCGTGGACGGTGCAAAATTATGCACTCAATAACGTTTTAATAACCAAAAATGTTTCAAACGGTCGCAAAATCGTTGCGATGCAACAAAAATGCGAATGTTTGAAACATTATTTCCAATCCTGAGGGCTATCTGTGGACGTCTGTAGGCAGGCGATTGAACTGGTCGCGGTAGCATTTGGTGAAATACGACGCCGAGGAGAAGCCCACCCGATAAGCGATTTCTGATATGTTCAATGATGTCTCGGCGAGGAGTCTGTCAGCCTTTGAGAGTCGCATGTGCCTGATTACCTCGACAGGAGACTTGCCTGTAACGGCCTTGACCTTGCGGTAAAGCTGCGCTCTGGACATGCATAGTTCTGAACTGATGTCATCGACGGATATATCCGGATCGTCAAGATGGCTTTCCACGACATTGCGGAACTTCAATATGAACCCGCTGTCCTTGTTCTGGCTCTCGGCGGAATCCTCTGTATCGGAATTGCCTGTCATTGACATTTCGATAAGCTTGTCCCTCTGCTCTTCAAGTTCATCCCTCTGCCTCTCGACTTTCTCAACCTGCGCCTGCAACTCCTCGCTGAGGCTTTGTTTCTGGCGGTATGCCCTTACGTAGAAAGAAAGGAAAACGGAAATGCACAAGGCAAAGACAAGAACAAGAATAATGATTACCCGCTGCAGTTCCATTGCATCCTGCATCCGTCCGGTCAATGAATGCATTGTCCTGAGATAGTTCGACTGACGGATTATCTCCTCGTTCTGCAGAAGCAGGACAGAAGCATTGTCGTAAGTGACGAGACTGGACTGCATGAATACTTCCTTGTCAAATTTTCGGCCGTTCACAATATCAAGAGCCAGAAGCATAAGTTCATCGCCGTGCGTAGGATATATTGCTGATACGGTGAGCAGGGAATCGGAAACCAGACGCATGCCGCCGCTTTCGTCAGGCAAGGCATCAACACCTGCATAGATGATATCGCCACTGTCTTTTCCGGCAGCCTGCAGAGCTTTCCTGGCACCGAGAGCCATTCTGTCATTGCCTCCGAACACAGCATCTATTCTGCCGTCATAATGCAAAAGAATCTTATTCATCGCAAGCCTTCCGCTCTCTTCCGTCCAATCTCCATGCTCGAAACCCGCAATATTGATATCCGGATAATCCTCCATCGCAGCAATGAATCCTTCATGCCTCTCGGAAGCAGGTGATGAACCCTTCAAACCTCCGATTTCCAGGACATTCCCCTTACCATTAAGTTGGGTAGCCATAAAATGGCCTATCATCTTTCCAATCTGAAAATTATCCGCTCCCATGAATGCGGTATATTTTTCCGAATCGATTTTGCGGTCGAAAAGTATTACAGGGATACCCTTGTCATAAGCCCGGTCTACTGCAGAAGAAAGAAGGTCAACCTGATTCGGCGAGACTATCAGAAGGTCGATTCCGCAATTTACCAGGCTGTCTATCTGGCGCTGCTGGAGCTCACTGTCATCATTTGCGGAAGTGAAGATAAGATCGACTCCGGGATTGAAGTAGGTCGTCATTATGAGTTCCTGCTTCAGTTTCTGACGCCAGGAATCCTCAGAACACTGAGATACTCCGATAACAATATGCTCTTTCTCCTGGCTGCAGGAAATGAGAAGGGAAAATAGAAAAAGGATTATTATTGTTGCACGGGATTTCATGAAATGGAAAAGTTTCAAGTTTCTGCTATTGAATCATCCAGTATAAAAATTCGCTTGTAATACTAAAATGTATTGGATATTAGCAAGATATGAAGAAATTATGAGAATATCAAACAAAAAAAAACGAGTCCACAATCAAAAGATTATGGACTCGTCGAAGCACGGCGACCGCCTACTCTCCCAACTGGTAGGTCAGTACCATCGGCTCCATCGGGCTTAACTTCTCTGTTCGGAATGGGAAGAGGTGGTTCCCCGACG
>JALFFZ010000004.1 GCA_022777585.1 Bacteroidales bacterium
GGTAGAAACTTTTTTTGATTCCGCAAAACTTTTTTGAAGTTTTTTTGGCTTTTCTATCCCCCGGCTCTCCTGCCGCAGCGACCCTCGTTTCAAACGGGATTGCAAAGGTACGACTTTTTTCTTTCCCTCCAAACTTTTCCGGCACTTTTTTTCATCCTTTTCCGCGGCACCGGACCGGGTTTATCATTTTAAGTCACAGGTTGGGCGGGAGTTATGTAATTGAAAAAAAAATTTCATCTTTCGCCTATCCTGGCATAGACCTCGGAAACCTTGAAGAAGCCCTTCGACATGAAGAACTCGTGGGCGGGATGATTGTCCTTGCCGGACTCGAGATATACATCCTTAAGTCCGCGGGAGGCGAACCAGCCGAGGGCTGCGTCCAGAAGGGCGGAGCCTATTCCCCTGCCGCGGATGTCAGGGTTGACCAGGATGTCGCAAAGCACCCCGAAATGGTCACCTCCATCCTCAGAGTCTTCCAGAACGCAGAACCCGGCAATGGAGCCGTCAGGAAGAAGCGCTTTGAGCACCGCCATGTCATCCGCATCTATATGCTCCATAATATAAGTATGCCACAGGGGACGGCTTTCCGGCACAACGGAAGGGACATATTTCTCCCCGTCGAAGCTCAGCTTGCCCACGCCCATCTGCACCTCACCATGTGAAATGTACCCTCTATGCGTACTGAGATTGGCATAGAACATGTCGGCAAGGATACCGGCATCGTCCGGCATTGCCGGCACTATATTTACATCACCATTCATCATAAACAATTACATATATCTTTTGACCTTTTCCACAAACTCCCGGACAGTCTTGGTAATCACGAGCAGGAATGCGAAAAGTGTGACGCCGAATACGACTGCCACCAGCATTGCGGCGAAACGGCTGGTCTCGAACCCGAAATAAGCAAGGAACGGCATTTCGGAGTTCTGGAAGAAGAGCTCGAATGTGGATGCCACCGATATCAGGGCCAGTATGAAATTCAGGACGAAATCCGAGCCCATCGACTTGTAGTCGCTGAGGTTGTGGAGGCTGTTGTCCACCATTTCCATCATCTCATTCAACTTCTCCATGTCCCCGTCAAGATTCAGCCGACGGGTAGTGCGGTCGAACATCACCTTGTGGGATGTAAACTTGGAATACTTCACGACATCGAGGAGCAATACGATGCGGGAGAGCCTCAGGCTCAGGTCGGCATTTTTGCCGATGAGGTCGTACGCAGACTCATTGCCGGCGAAAAGAGTGGCATTGACCAGTTCATCATTTGCCCGGCTGATGATATATTTCTTCGCTAGGACCATCTGGAGAATCATCAGATACTCCGGCCAGGAAACGTGGTATCGGGCACGCTCCTGAAGATGCTCCGCCCAGTTGACAGTGGAACCGGTAGCGGAAGCGTCAGTCGTCCCATCGTCCGAGCCGTCGACAGAGCCGCGGCGGCCGTAAGTGCCGAGGACCATGCAGAGGTTGTTATTTGCCAGCACAAGGTCATCAGTATCAATGGCAATGTTCTCACCGCATACCTCGTCGAAAGCCTCCGGATCCCTGTAAGGCCATTCACCCGGATAGAGAGTCATAAGACCAATGAGCTCGTGCTTGTGCTCATTCTGGATATGGGCCACAATCTGTCCTTCGGTAAGCGGATGCTTCCTGTCCTTGCTGAAATAATCCTCGCCCGTGACAGGATCCGGATGCATAATGTTCTCCCAGAGGTCCACCATCACATAATGGCTGTCGCCCGCGGAGTCGATCTTCATTTCAGCAATGTGTTTCTTATTGATAATCAAATCCTTCTTCGGGACAGATTCGTCAAATACAGAGCAATATCCATAGATGAACTTCTTATATCGCGTGGTAATTTCCTCGAATGTCCTGCCCTTTCCGAAGAAATCCAGGTCAATCCCCTTGTCAAGCGGATTGCCTTCCTTATCGTAGTGGAAATCCTCGATTGTGAATCCTGACTCGAGATTGATGTCCGTCTTCTTTCTCTTACCCGGTTCAGAATCCTCATCTTCCTTCTCGGCACTCCAGTACTCAGCCCCGAGATATGTCGAGAGTAGGGCAATGATGTGGTCTGTCGTCGCCGGGCGGGAAAGTATTCCCGCATTCCCGTCAAAGAGGAAACGGTATGTCAATGACACAGTGTGCCCGAAGAAAAGGGACAATTCCACATTGACATGGCAATGCATGGTTATCGGAGGAAATTCCTCATCGCCGCAAGGATTCAAGTCCATCTCGAAATCGAATCCGCGCAGAGAGAAGCGGCGCACACTCCTCTCGTCCGGAGCTTCGGCGTCATTCTCAGGAAGCACGAATATCTGTGATTCAATGGCATTGTTCATCGGAGCAATGGGAATCCCAAGGGCGTCCGCCTTCTCCCTGTACCTTCTTCCACCATAAGACTCATCCAGTACCATATCATCCCCGTCAGGTAGGGACTGCATATATTTCTGCGGGACATGGAACTTCTTCTCCTTCCTTATGGAGAATGTCTGAATGAAAACCGCCGAGAATCCGGGATATTCCAATCCGTGGTCCGGCACTTTGCCTGCCAATTCGAAATCTGTCATGAAT
>JALFFZ010000012.1 GCA_022777585.1 Bacteroidales bacterium
TCGCAAGGCTTGTCGTATCCGAATGACCAGCCCCTGAGTTCCATTCCGTTCCTGAGACGGAGCGTTGCCCGAAGTTTCTTTTCCATCTTGAGATTAATGACAAAAAAACGGCCACCCCCTGACGGGGAGGCCGGTAATCAACTAAATTTCAAAAACAGCGACACCACCGGATTGCCGGAAATCTCGAGATATGTTCCTGTCTTCATCATAGCGGTCGTGCTGTTTTGATTTCAGAATGCAAATATAGACATTTCCCCGGTATTCTGCAAAGCCGTGAGCAATAAATTCGCTTGCCGGAAATCAGAAATTGGCATAAATCGGAAGTCCCCCGGCGGCGGTTTCCGGCAGAAGGAAGGAAGCCTGCAGCGCTAACCAGATGGCAAAGGCGATGACAATGGCGCATCCAAGCACTCCGGATTTTCCCAATATCCTGTCCGACAATGAATTCCAGGACGAAGGAAGGAAATGGAGCACATATCCGGCCAGCATCAGGATGACAGCCGGGGCAGCAGAATGCAATAGTTCAACACCTGCTCCGGCATTGAAATCATTGAAAATCGAGGCAATCATTCCGAAGGCCTTTCCGGCAGAGGGAGAGGTGAAAAAGATCCAGCCGGCAACCACTATGTGGAAGGTCAGCACGCCGGAGAGCAACCTTGTGACCGGGCCCATTCCATCACCTGTCTTGTGCGATCCCGGAACAAGGGCGAGCCAGGCCTTGTGCAATGCCAGTGAAAAACCGTGCAGCAGGCCCCAGACGGCAAACGTCAGGCCAACCCCATGCCAGAGACCGCCGAGGAACATCGTGACAATCAGATTGACATAGGTGCGTACACTCCCCTTCCGGTTGCCTCCGAGCGGGATGTAGAGATAGTCCTTCAGCCAGGATGAAAGTGAAATATGCCACCTTCTCCAGAATTCGGTGATGGTGGCGGACTTGTATGGAGCGTCGAAATTCAGAGGCAGCCTGAAACCCATGAGCAGGGATATGCCCGAGGCCAGGTCAGTATAGCCTGAAAAGTCGCAGTAAATCCGGATGGCGAACGCATAAGCCCCGAGAAGGGCAGTCGAGCCGGCATTGCCCATCTCCCCCGCGAAAATCGGCCCTGAAAGAAGGTCACCGACACATTTCGCTATCACGCAATACTTTACGATACCGGAAGCGATTAGACGCGATGCCTTGCCCATATCCTCGGCGCTGATGCTGACCGACTCGGCCATTAGCTGGGGAAGAAATTCCCGGCAGCGGACAATAGGTCCGAGAACCATCTTGGGGAAGAATGCCAGAAGGAGAAGATAGTCAGTATATCTTGCAGGTGTCGCAGCCGAGCGCCTGTATGCGTCCACAACGCAGGAAATAGACTGGAAGATGAAGAACGACACCCCGGCAGGAATAGCCAAAGCCTTGATGCTCAATGCCTCGGTACCGGCAATGACTGCAGCGAGAGAGGCGAACATCCCCGAGCATTTGAAGAATACCAGCACTGCCACGTCAATGATGACGGACAATGCGGCACGGCCCTTCCTTGAACTCTCCGTCCTGCCCTCGGACGAGAGGAATCTGCAGGCCTGCCAGTCAAGCAAAGCCACAGCCGCAAGGAGCAGGACATAGAGACCGCTAAGCTTCCAATACAGGAAGAGGGAAAATATGAGCAGCGCCGGATTACGGAGCGATTTCTTTCCGCAGACCAGACTGTAAATGCCGAGAAACACAGCAAATACGACGAGAAACCATCCGCTCGCCAATGAAAACGAACCCGTCTGAAAGAAGCCGTCCATCGTCATTTCAATTTCAATGCTGCAGGAGTGGCCTCAAGCACGGCTGCATCCTTCATCAAGGAATCCAGAGCCGCCGATTCGACCTTGGCCAATTCCTCTGCACGCATTGCCTTGCCGGCATCATGAACACATTGAAGCAGAGCCTCATGGAACTTCCCGGCAAAGGCTTTTCCGCCCTTGTAATTGATATGAGTTCTGTCATCCGAGACATATCCGTTCGCAGAGAATTCCTCCATTCCGCCTAGGGACCTCATCGCCGCAAGCGTATTCCAATAGCAGACATCGCAACTTTCTGCCGCGCGTCTCTGCCAGAGATTCAGGATGTCAGGGGAATTGATCGGCCGGAATTCACCGGTCTCCCCATCCTTGATCCATCTGTCACTTACGCCAAGCACAACAATGGCGGCATCCGGGAAGCATTTCCTCACATATACAATCATGTCATTGAGCTGCTGGCTGTATTTCTGATAGGACTGCTGACCATCCTGGAGGATGTTCAGTCCATATTGGAGAACTACCATATCATAGCCGACAAGGTCATCGAACTGACGGTTGAGAAGCGGATCGGTGGCGAAAATTGCGTGGCCATTATTGCTTCTCACGGAGAAATTGTCAACGCAGGAGCCGCTGTCATCCACCATCCTGACTCCGTATCCGACCACCTGGCCTGACTTCACTGCAAGGCCGAGCGTAGCAATCTCCGCCCTGACCCTGATCTCGTGCAGAAGGCCGTCGGCAGGCAAGGTGAATATCCTTGACAATGAATCATTCACGATTATCTCAACCTGGGATTCAAGAACCGGTTTCAGATATATGCAGGCTTCCCCGGAAGGCCTTCCTGTCTTATCCTGCCAGAAAGTCTTCGCTCCAGGACCGCCGACGGCCGAATATCCGGAAACCAGGAATGACCCCTTCCATTTTTCCGGCACGGAACCGCGTTTCATTATGCTGTAAGTGGTCCAGCCCGAGGACTTTCGGGACACTGAACGGTTGTAGATGGCGAAGGGGATGTCGCATGGTATGAAACCGACTCCGGCACCTCCAGCCTCATTCTGGAGCATTCTCCTGAGGTCCGATGTAAGGATATCTCCTTCGATGAAGGAGTCCCCCAGGAAGGCTATTCTTACCGGCTTTCCCTGGAAAAGTCTGCGTCCGAACCGGCTCAACGCAGTCACGGATGCCGTATCAAAATCCTCTATCGGGATGAATCCCGGCCTGCCGGACCTGTCTTCCTCAACCCTCAGCTTGCGGGCCGATATTCCGGCCGATAAGCCTGCAGCCCACTCATGGGTCACCGCCACCTTCCCTGCCGTGCTGTCTGGCACCGCCGCCTTCATCTGCTCGAACTTTTCAAGTTCCCTGTCGAGGGTTTTGAGGTCAGCCTTGAAACCGGCAGCCGGAGCAGCTTCATCCTCAGCATAAATACCGAAGAGATCAGCCCTGCTGTACCGTCCGGACTCCGATGACGGAATGGCCGAAACGGTCACAGTCAGAGCGATGACGAGGACTGCGAGCAGAAAGCTCCTGAGAGCCGATAATAATGAGGCTGAACGTTTAATCATAGTCTGCAATATTCGGAATTATTCCGCTATATTGCAAATTTTCCTTGCGCGTTCGAGGGCGACATTGATGTTAGGGCAGATATTGTCCTCTCCGACAAGGGTATAGAATCCTGAAGCCTGGAGGGTCTGGTGCACCTTTTCATTGACTCCGGACAGCACGATAGGGATATTGTGCTTCTGACTCATCTTGCAGAGATTGGAGAGGTTGTGAATGCCCGTAGAGTCCACGAAAGGCACTTTCCTCATCCTGATGATGCGTACTTTGGTCTTGTTGCCCCTGCCGCTCATCATCTCCTCGAACTTGGTAGCCACACCGAAGAAATAAGGGCCGTTGATTTCGTACACCTCCACTCCCTTCGGGATGATGAGGTTCTCCTCCTTCGTCTCGAAATCGGTTTCAGCATTGACATCGATCTCATTTTTCAGCACGGAGATTTCCGTAGTCTCCATAACCCTCCGGATGAAGAGGACGCAGGCGAGAATGAGGCCGGCGCTGATGGCGACGGTGAGGTCGAAGATGACTGTGAGGAAGAATGTCAGCAGGAGGACGAAGACATCGGATTTAGGATTGCTGAGCAATGCCTTGAAGGTTCTCCAGCCGCTCATGTTGTATGCCACGACTATAAGGACGCCGGCCAGGCAGGCCATCGGTATGAACCTCGCCAGAGGCATCAGAAAGAGCAGTATCAGGAGAAGGACGACGGCGTGGACAATACCGGCCACAGGGGTGCGCCCGCCGTTGTTGATATTGGTCATTGTCCTTGCAATGGCTCCGGTGGCTGGAATTCCTCCGAAAATCGGAGTGACGATATTGGCGATTCCGAGGGCGATGAGTTCGGTGTTGGAATTGTGCCTTGCGCTGATCATACCGTCAGCCACAGTGGCCGAGAGCAGGGATTCGATGGCTCCGAGTGCCGCGATGGTGATGGCTATCGGGAAAAGGTTCTTCACCGCCTCCCAGTCCAGGGCAGGCATCTCCGCCTTCGGAAGGCTTGCGCTGATGGAGAATCTGTCCCCGATGGTGTCGATGCAGTTCACTCCCGCGAATGTCTTCAGCAGGTAAACCGCCACAGTGACAATTATGATGGCCACGAGAGATCCGGGAATCTTTCTGGAAAGTCTCGGCATCATTGCAATGATCAGGACACTGACAAGGGTCACTCCGGCATTCCACCAGTTGACGGTTGTGATATGCTTGAAATAGAGGATCCATTTGCCTATGAAGTCACCCGGAACGCTCTCGCCTCCGAACGAAAGTCCCAGAGCATCAGGAATCTGCGTGGAGAAAATCGTCAATGCGATACCGCTCGTGAAGCCTACCACCACAGGATAGGGAATGAACTTGATGACGGCCCCGAGCTTGAAGACGCCCAGCAGCACCAGCATTACCCCGGCGAGCACGGTGGCGATGGCCAGTCCGCCGAGTCCGTAAGTCTGGACCACTCCGTAAACTATGACAATGAAGGCTCCTGTAGGGCCTCCGATCTGGACCTTGCTTCCACCTAGGAACGATATTATGAAGCCTGCAATGATGGCTGTGACAATGCCTTTTTCAGGGGTGACGCCGGATGCGATGGCGAAGGCGATGGCCAGAGGAAGGGCAACGATGCCAACGATGAGGCCGGCCATCAGGTCAGAGGTAAATGTCTTCTTGTCGTATTTCTTGATACAACTGAAGAATTCGGGCTTGAAGTCAAAAGTTCGCATTGTATGTATAGTTTTTGCAAATATACCGCAATTCGGCTTTGCTCCCAAATCCTAAAACGTACAAACAAACATCGCCGGTCGAAAAATCATTCAGGCAATATGCAATTCCGGCGATTTTGACTATCTTAGCGGAGATTTGCGCATAAGAAAATGAACTTCAACGATAAAATTCTCGTGCTCGACGGAGCGATGGGCACGATGATACAGAAATACGGACTTGACGAAAGGGACTTCCACAAACCTGTGCCGGCTGACGACCTGGTCAATCGGGATCCGGCGGCTCTCAAGGCATTGGAAGAAAGCAGGATGGAACTGAAGGGCAACAACGAGTGCCTTAATCTGACCCGTCCTGACATCATTTTCGACATTCACCGCAAGTACATCGAGGCAGGGGCGGACATCATTGAGTCCAACACATTCAGTGCCAACAGCATATCCCAGGAAGAATATGGTCTCGCCGACATTGCGGGAGAGATGGCCAGGGAGGGCGCCGCAATCGCGAGAAGGGCTGCGGACCAGTCCGGAAGGAAGGTTTACGTGGCCGGAAGCGTCGGTCCCACATCGAAGTCCCTGACATTGGTCCAGAACGTGGAGCATCCGGAATACAGGCCATACGGCTTCAGGGAAATGGTATCCGCATACATGGAGCAGATCCGGGGACTGATAGACGGAGGGGCGGATTTCATCCAGATAGAGACCTGCTTCGACGCCCTCAACGCCAAGGCTGCCATCTACGCCCTCGAGACCATCAACGAGGAGGATGGCAGGAATGAACCGTTCCCCGCAATCGTCTCCGTATCGGTAAGCGACAGGAGCGGCAGGACATTGACCGGTCAGACAATCAAGGCTTTCTGCGACTCGGTCAGCCACTATCCCCTGCTGGCCTTCGGACTGAACTGCTCCCTCGGGGCGGAGGATCTGCTCCCGCTTCTGAAGGACGTGGCAGGATTCAGCCCGTTCCCTGTCATCTGCTACCCAAATGCGGGCCTGCCGAATGAGATGGGAGGCTATGACGAGACTCCTGCTCAGATGGCCTCCGGGATTAGCCTCATGGCCGGGCAGGGACTGCTCAACATTGTCGGAGGCTGCTGCGGAACCACGCCTGAGCACATTGCGGCGATAGCTGCGGCCGTGGACGGTGTCAAGCCGAGGGCGGTTCCGTCCGGACGCTCCGGAAGACTTTCCGTCAGCGGGCTGGAATCCGTCTGCATTGACCTGAAAAACAACAACTTCACCAATGTGGGAGAGCGCACCAACGTGGCCGGTTCCAGGAAGTTTGCGAAGCTCATTGCGGCAGGCGACTATGCCGGCGGACTCGAAGTGGCGGCGAAGCAGATCGAGGACGGAGCAGGCATCATCGACATCAATATGGACGATGCGATGCTGGACAGCCGGGACTGCATGGAGAAGTTCGTGAGACATATTTCCGGCGAGCCGGCGGTGGCCAAGGCGGCCCTAATGATCGACTCGTCGCATTGGGATACCATACTGGCAGGTCTGGAGAATGCCCAGGGCAGGTCGATCGTCAATTCCATCAGCCTCAAGGAAGGCGAGGAGGCGTTCCTGACCAAGGCCAGGGAAATCCGCAAGCTGGGAGCCGCGATGGTGGTGATGGCATTTGACGAGGAAGGCCAGGCAACGACATACGACAGGAAGATTGAAATCTGCCGGAGGGCCTGGACATTGCTCACGGAGAAGGCCGGAATCAGGCCCGAGGACATCATTTTCGATGTCAATGTACTATCCGTGGGCACCGGGATGGAGGAGCACGCACGCTACGGAATCGACTTCATCGAGGCTGTGAGATGGATCAAGGAGAATCTCCCCGGATCATTGACATCCGGAGGAATCTCAAATCTCTCATTCGCATTCAGGGGCAACAACAAGGTCCGCGAGGCAATGCACTCCATCTTCCTCTACCACGCCGTGAATGCCGGCCTGGATATGGGAATCGTCAATCCGGGCATGCTTCAGATTTACGATGAGATCGAGCCTGACCTGCTGGAAAAGGCCGAGGATGTGATATTGGATAGGAGGGCGGACGCTACGGAAAGGCTGATCGCCAAAGCTCAGGAAATCGCGGCGGAAAAGGCCGTGGAGGATACTGTGGCAGTGATTCAGGACAGGAGTTCTGTTCCGGTGGAGGACAGGCTGGCCGAGGCTCTGGTCAAGGGCCGGTCGGACCATCTGGAGGAGGACGTGCTGGAATGCCTCTCGTCCTGCGGAGCTGCCGTCAAGGTAATCGAAGGGCCTCTGATGGCCGGCATGGAGAAGGTCGGAGAATTGTTCGGTGCAGGAAAGATGTTCCTGCCGCAGGTGGTCAAATCCGCCAGGATAATGAAGGAAGCGGTGGCGGTACTGGAGCCGCACATGAAGGCCAATGAGGAGAGCAATCTGCATAAGCCATTGATTATCAATGCTACAGTCAAGGGAGACGTGCACGATATCGGAAAGAATATCACCGGCATTGTCCTGAACTGCAACGGCTTTGAGGTCGTGGACCTGGGAGTGATGGTGGAGAAGGAGAGAATCATTGACGAGGCAGTGGCCCGCGGGGCGTCCATCATCGGCGCAAGCGGACTGATTACACCATCGTTGTACCAGATGGAGGAACTTTGCCGGGAATTGAGCCGGAGGGGTCTGGATATTCCGCTCTTCATAGGCGGCGCCACCACATCGGCTCTTCACACGGCGGTCAAGCTGGCTCCTCTTTATGAACACGTATTCTATTCGCAGGATGCCTCGTCCGCTGCCGTCATGGCCAAGAAATGTCTGATGGACAGGGAGAAGTTCGAGGCTGAGGAACACGAGGCCCAGGCAAGGCTGAGAAAACTGTACGAGAGCGGCCGGAAGAACGCCAACCAGTCTGCCGGAGAGGCCGCCAGTTTCAGCGCGGACTCTTTCCTTGAGGCTGACCGGCAATGTCTTACTGACATCCCGTGCAGGGAACTGAACATTGACGAGGTGATGCCGTATTTCGACTGGAGAATGTTCCTCGCCGTCTGGGGAATCAGATACGGCACTGACATCGGGGACAATCCGGAGGCAATGAAGATTATCGCCGAGGGCAAGGCTGTCATCGAAGACTGCAGGAGAACCGGGAGACTCAAGATAATGCTGGCGGAACGCATTCTGGAAGCGAAATCAGACGGCTCATCCATCATTTTCCGGGACGGAGGCTCAATCCCGATGCTGCGTCAGGAAGAGGCCGGGGAGATTCCGGGAGGCGGCAGGGCCCGTCTCTCTCTCTGCGATTTCCTTCCGTCGGAAGGCTGGGGTTATATGGGAATGTTTGCCGCAAGTGTCGCCAACTGTCATGAACCGGAATGCCAATGCGGCTGTCATTCAGCAGGATACGAGGGAATGATGGAGAGATCGGTGAGGGTGACATTGGCAGAGGCCGCATCCTGCTGGCTGGACGGGAAACTGAAGGATGAAATTCATAGAGACGATGTCAGAATCGTCAAGCCTGCCGCGGGATATGCCTGCTGCCCGGACCACAGCCTGAAGAAGGACATTATGTCAATGATTCCCGGCAGCGAGGGCCTTGATATCTCATTCACAGAGAGTTACGCAATGATACCGGACGCCTCGATATGCGGATTCATATTCTTCCATCCTTCGGCATGCTACCCTGAGATAAGGCATATCAGCCGGGAGCAGTTCGAGGATTACGCTTCCAGAAGGGGAATGGACGAGGGAATGGCGAAGATGCTGCTGGGTCATCTGCTTTAGCTTCAGCGGCTGAGGATGATTTGGCTGCTTGATACTGCGGCTGCCAGCGCTGTCGAAGCGGAACCCTATGGCTCCGGCCGCATTGATCATTGCACTGCCCCTGGCGGCAGGACGGATATAGGAACATTGAAACAGACAATATAAAGATATGAAAATCAGCGATATACTAAAGGAGAGCAAAAAGCCTTTCCCCTCAATAGAGATTGTGCCTCCCCTCAAGGGAATGAGCAAGACGGAACTTCTGGACTCGGTCCGCAAGTTCATGGAATTCAGCCCGAAATACATCAATGTCACCTGCCACCGGGATGAGTACGCATTCCGCCAGGAGTCCGACGGCTCATTTTCAAGGCATCTGGTCCGGAACCGGGTCAGCGAGGTGGCAGTATGCGCAGCGATAATGTCGGAGTTCGACATTGACGTAGTCCCTCACGTGATTTGCGGCGGGGCATCGGCCGAGGAGATCGAGAGCGACCTCCACGACTACCGCTTCCTGGGCATTGAGAATATAATGGCCCTCCGCGGGGATTCCATAACCGGAGAAAAGCGGTTCACCCCTCATCCGGCCGGCTACTCCCACGCCGACGAGCTGGTGGCTGCAGTCCGGAGATTCGACAGCGACAATTTCTGCATTGGAGTAGGAGGATATCCCGAGAAGCATTTCGAGGCGGCGAACATCGAGACCGACATAGAGAATCTGAAAAGGAAGGTGGATGCAGGGGCGGACTACATAATCACCCAGATGTTCTTCGACAACAATGTCTATTACCGCTTCGTGGATCTCTGCCTGGCCGCCGGCATAACCGTTCCGATCATCCCCGGCCTGAAACCGCTCTCAACGGCAAAGCAGGTGGAACTTCTCCCGCAGTCCTTCTCCCTGGACATTCCCAGGGAGCTCACCGAAGATATTGCGAAGGCTGGCGGAGACAAGGAGGCAGTATATGAAATAGGCACGGAATGGTGTGCCGCACAATGTGCCGACCTCCTCCGGCACGGTGTCCCTGCCGTGCATTTCTACACCATGGGCAAGCCGCGCAACATCAGCGCCATCATGCGGAAATGCTTCTGAGGCCATTGGGCGGGTGTGCAGATGATTGTCACGAGCACGGAATCCCGCCACGCATCACTGCGCAGCGGGATAGTCTAAACACAATTATGAAAAATGCTTCAGTCTTCTTTTACAAGGTGTCCGTCCGCATCCTGATAGGTGATGGAGCCGCCCTTGGTCTCGTATGAGGTGGCCGGGCATTTGAGATCCTTGGCATTGATGTGACCGGAACCGGCTATTGAATATTTTGCCCGGCGGGACACGGAGCCCTTTAGAGCAAGTTCGCCGGAGCCGGCAATACTTGCACTCAATTCATTCACATTCAAGTACATATCCATATCTCCGCTGCCGGCTACAGAAACCTTGACCTCATCGGCATCGACACTGCCGACCGTGATGTCGCCACTTCCGGCCAATGCGCATTTGAATGCATCCGCCTTTACAGCGCCCAGACTGAGGTCACAGGATCCTGCTGATGCAAGATCGAAGTCTGCAGCCACAATACTGGCAATGCGGGCATCTGTCGAACCGGAAACCTCCATTTCAAAATCCACAGCCTCTACGCCGAGAGCAACGCAGGTGAAATCCACTGAGCCTGCAAGCTTCAGGGCATCTACAGCCGGGCCTTCTATCTCCACCTTGATATCTTCCGAGATGCGTGCAGGACCGTCATTGAGACCGACTATGAGTGTATTGCCCTCAATCTTCACTTCCACATATTCCTGGATATTGTCCGAAGTGGTGATTTTCACAGAAGGCTGCTCTGTGGACTGGGTGAATGTCACATCGAGAGGGCCTGAAACAGAGAGTTTGGTAAAAGGAGATACGGTCGTGTCCCTGGTGGTAATCACGCCACTGGCTTCAACGAACTTGTCCTTGGCGAAAATGCGGACAGCCTTCTTGTTCACTGTAATTACACAGGATGTGGAAATGAGGGTTATTGCTGCAAGGCCTGCAAGGAAGCCTGCTATTCTGGTGATTTTCATCGTCATAAAAATTTTTGTGGGTTATTTGATTTCAAATACTTCCGGTCCTATTCCGAGGAGCTGCATCTGGCGGCGGATCTTCGGAACGGCATTTTCAAGAAAGTCCTTGCGTCTTATTTCCAGGACCTTTTCCCTGGCGTCAGGAGAAATGAAGTAGCCGAGACCGCGCTTGTTGTAAATGATGCCGTCATTGGTAAGAATCTCGTAGGTACGCATTATGGTGTTGGGATTCACTCCGAGCTGCGCACCGTATTCCCTCACAGACGGGATTCTTCCGTCAGGAGCCAGGGAGCCGTCCAGTATCTTCTCGCAGATTGTATCTGAAATCTGCAGGTAGATTGGTTTGTTCGAATCGAATTCCATATTGTACTAATGTTTGAGAGTCTTGATTCTGAAATATACTGCGGTACCGAGTCCTGCGATGGCCACAAGATTCACGAGGCCCGAGAGGACATTGAACCAGGTTGCCATTGCTCCGATATTGCCCTCGTTCACGACTGAGAGAACCCATTTTTCAAAGTCAAAGCCTTCAAAAATCCCGATACTGATAAGGCCTCCGGTGACAAGGGAGAGGAGCATATTCAGGCCGATGAGGATGAGAATCGGGTAGAGGATCTTGTGCTTCCTGAAGAGTACGGCACCGAGGAGGAAATAGAGAATGGAAATGCCGAAACACAGATACATATAGAAGAAATTGAAGGATATGATCTGTTCGGTGCCTTCCATACTGCCGCCGAACGTGCTGAGGAAGGTGATGGCAGTGCCGGCCGACTTCAGCATAGAGTCCCCGCAGCCGGTGTCAATCAGACAGAGAAGAGCGTCGGTTCCGAGATAGATGGCGAAGAATATTGCCGGAACGATGACGAGAACGTTCAGCATCATTGAGGCGAACTTTTCCAGCCTTGACACGGGAAGCATGAGATAGGCTCCACCGGCCTTCTTGTCGGTTACGAATCCGTAAACGTGTGACGGATAGGTAATGAATAACAGGGATGCTGTGACGGCCAGGACCGTGGTCCTTGCAATCAGCACGGGATGAGCGGCCTCCTGGGTGAATACCAGTGAGAATGTCATCGTGATGGCATACAGCACAAGAGGCATAAGGCTCATGATCAGGAAGGAAGGGCCATATGATGTCGCCCATCTCCTTATGTCATAGAGGAAGAACCTCCAGAATCTTTTGAATGAGAATGTATTGTTCATTGTTATCTAAATTTTCAGATTGATTATGCGTGTTACAAAGATCCGCAATGCCGCTTGGACTACCTGGCCTGGAACATTGCCTTGATGAGTGCCTTGTTGCGGTGTACGGCATTGAACAGAGCCTCGATATTGACCTTGCTCTCAATGCCTTCCGCATTGGCATAGACCTGGATGAAACCGCCCGGCAGCTGCTCGCTGTAGAGGGACTCCGGATGGATGGTATTGCCGTAGTCGAAGTAGAGCTTTGAAGAGATCTCATCGAGAGAGGCGTTCAGAAGCACATCCTGACGGTCGAGAATGATGATCGGGTCAATGATATTCTCGAGGTCGCGCACCTGGTGTGTGGAAATGACAATGGTGCTGTCCTCCGCCGTGTATTTCATCAGGGCGCTGCGGAACTGGGCCTTTGACGGGATGTCGAGACCGTTGGTAGGCTCGTCCAGATAAAGGTAGCGGCAACCGAGCGAGAGCGCGAAAGAAATATAGGTCTTCTTCAGCTGGCCTGCCGACATTGCATTCATCTTCTTCTCCGGATCGTTCTCGAAGAGCCTCATTATCTCAAGGAAGCGGGCGTGGTCGTAATCCGGCCAGAACTCCCCTTCCATCCTGGCGAACTGCTCAGCCTTCACCGGCAATGCCGCCACCTCGTCCGGGAGGTAATACTGAGATGCGAGAAGGTCCGGCTCCCTGTCGTAAGGATTGCTGCCATCCACGTCAATGCTGCCTGAAAGAGTCTTCTTCAACCCGCAGAGCAATGTCAGGAGAGTGGTCTTTCCCACTCCGTTTTCTCCAAGGAGCCCGTAAATCCTGCCGGGTTCCAACTTCATTGTAATATTATCCAGAACCGGAACGTTTCCGTAACTGAATCCAAGGTTGTTGATTTGAATCATAGTGTATGAGTTTATTAATACACTGCAAAGGTACGTCAATTTTTGTAATCTGCAATAGTTTCTTGAAAAAATTTCAAAAAAATGTGACTAACATCGTCTGGAGCAACAATTTTGATTGAAAAAACGCAGGAATACGGGAAAAGATTCGTATTTTTGAAGGATGCATCCCGGTTATGACAGGAGCAGCGGTAATAATGCATTGGACAAAACGCAACTTCATAATGAAAAAGACACTCTTTTCACTTCTAATTGCCGCAATTTTCGCGGCTGGAACAGCTGAGGGACAGGAAACCCCGGGCTGGCTCAGGAAAAACAGCATCTCCCCCGACGGGAGCAGAATAGCATTCAGCTACAAGGGGGACATATTCGTGGTCCCGGTATCTGGAGGAAGGGCATTGCAGCTCACCACCAATGCGGCATATGACTCGAATCCACTTTGGACAGCGGACGGAAAGAACATTGTATTCAGCTCATACAGGGAAAAGAGCAGGGATATTTTCGTGACATCCTGCGAAGGCGGCACTCCGAAAAGGCTCACATTCCACCCGGGCAACGAGGTTCCGATGGCAGTTCTCCCTGATGGAAAAATCATATTCTCCGCAGCCGTGGAGCAGGACGTGAGATATGACGGGTTCCCTGGCGGAGCCCAGCTCTACTATACAGATCTGAATGGAGCCAGACCGGTCAGGATTACTTCGCTTCCTATCGACGCTATCAGCATATCGGACAATGGCGCCATAATATATGAGGACTACAAGGGCTATGAGGACCCTCTCAGGAAGCACCACACCTCAGCCGTGACCAAGGACATCTGGCTCTACAAGGGCGCAAGCAGCCTAAGCATTGACGGAAACGGCACATTCACCAAGATCTCCGACTTCAAGGGAGAGGACAGGAATCCGGTCTTCGCTGCCGACGGTGATACGTTCTACTACCTGAGCGAGAGAGACGGAAAGGCAATGAACATCTACAGGAGCTCGCTATCAGCACCGGACAAGTCAGTCCAGCTCACTCATTATACCCAGAACCCTGTACGCTATCTTTCAGTAGCGAAGAACGGCACTCTGGCATTCTCCTACAACGGCGACCTCTACACATTGACAGAGGGCAGGGAGCCTGTCAAAGTGGAGATTACGGTATATTCCGACCAGGACGAGAGGGATATCGAGAGAGGCACTTACAGCGGCGGTGCCACCGACATTGCCATTCCGAAGAGCCAGAAGGAAATAGCCCTCATCCTCAGGGGCGACGTCTTCGTGACTTCAGCCGACTACAGGACCACGAAGCGCATCACCAACACGGCCTCCCAGGAAAGGGATCTCAGTTTCTCCGAAGACGGAAGGACATTGTACTATTCCGCAGAGCGTGACGGACATTGGGGAATATGGAGGACATCATTGTCAAACAAGGACGACAAGTACTTCACCTACGCCACGGAGTTCAAGGAAGAACTCTTCTCCGATGAGGGAGAGACCTGCTTTCAGCCTGCAGTTTCCCCTGACGGAAAGTATGTAGCCTATCTGAGGGACAGGACAGAGCTGGTCATCAAGCCGACGAAAGGCGGAAAGGCCAAGTCGCTTCTCAAGGACGTGAACTACTCGTATTCCGACGGCGACCTCTCGTTCAGCTGGAGTCCTGACAGCCATTATCTCCTCTCATCATATCAGGCCGACGGGGGCTGGAACAATGAAGACGTGGCCGTGATCGATATTGAAAGCGGCGAAATCACCGACCTGACCAGAAGCGGTTACAGCGACGGAAGTTTCCGCTGGGCTCTGGGCGGCAAGGCGATGACCTGGGAATCAGACAAGGACGGTTACCGCAGCCACGGAAGCTGGGGAGCAGAGGGAGACATATACATCATGTTCTTCGATGCCAAGGCAATGACGGAGTTCTTCAGGGACAAGGAGGGCACCGAGATTGCCAAAATGCTTGCCGGTGACGAGAAGAAAGACGACAAGAAGGATGAGAAGAAGGACAGTGTGAAGAAGGTTGAGAAAATCAAGCTCGACCTTGAAGGCAGGGAGGACAGAATCTTCCGCCTGACCAGGAATTCCGGCAGAATAGGAACCCATTTCCTTACAGAGGACGGAAAGAAACTCCTCTACATAGTAAGACTGGAGAGCGGATATGATCTCTGCTCTATGGATCTGGAGGACAAGAGTGTAAGGGTGCTAAAGAAGGGAGTGTACGGCTTCGTTACTTCCCCGGACGGAAAGAATATCTACATCAGCACCGGAGGCGGCATTTCCAAGATGAGTGTCAATGGCGGAGAAAGCAAGAGCATCAGCTATGCCGGTGAATATGAATACAAGCCGAAGGCCGAGCGCGAATACATCTTCGACCATATGTGGAAACAGGTCAAGGAGAAATTCTACGACCCTGACCTTCACGGAGTTGACTGGGACTACTACAGGGAGAACTACCGCAAGTTCCTGCCTTATATCAACAATGACTTCGACTTTGCGGAGCTCCTCTCCGAGATTCTCGGTGAGCTCAATGCCTCCCATACCGGAGGAAGATACAGATATTCAGGCGGCCTAAACTTCGGAACCCTCGGAGTACTCTACGACAGTGAGTATAATGGAGACGGACTTAAAATCAAGGAAGTTCTCCCGGACGGGCCACTCTCGATAGCTGATTCTGAAATCAAGGCTGGTGACATCATCGCCTCAATTGACGGAAAGCCTGTCGAGGCCGGAAAGGACTGGTACCAGCTTCTCACCGGCAAGGCGGGCAAGAAGATTGCCATAACCGTGAAGAAAGGCGGAAAGAAGGAGACCGAGCTCTTCGTAACCCCGGGATACTCTGACAATGCCCTCCTCTACAGACGCTGGGTCAAGATGCGCGAGGCCAAGGTCAGGGAGCTTTCAGGAGGAAAAATCGGCTATGTACATGTTCAGGGAATGGATTCCCCAAGCTTCAGGGAGGTATATTCCAAGGCTCTCGGAAAATACAGGACAGCGGACGCCCTCATAGTTGACACCAGGCACAACGGCGGCGGATGGCTTCACGACGATCTCGTAACCTTCCTCGGCGGAAAGGACTATGTCAACTACCAGCCGCGCGGCAGGTTCATCGGCAAGGACCCATACAGCAAATGGAGCAAGCCGTCCTGCGTACTCGTCTGCGAGGACAACTACTCTGACGCCTGCGGCTTCCCTTACGCCTACAAGGCTCTCGGAATCGGCAAACTCATCGGAGCTCCGGTGGCCGGCACAATGACGGCCGTATGGTGGGAATACCAGATCAACTCCAGCATCGTCTTCGGAATACCTCAGGTAGGTTCCTGGTGCATTGACGAGGGGCATTACAGCGAGAACCACCAGATCGAGCCCGACATCCTCGTTTACAATGACCCTGCATCCGTACTCAGGGGCGAGGACAGGCAGCTTGAGGCGGCAGTCAGGGAAATGCTTGCTGAAACCACGAAATAACATTGAAAATGAGCGACAGGAAAATTGTCATAATCCCGACCTACAACGAGAAGGAGAACATCGAAAGGATAATCCGCAAGGTGTTCTCCCTCGATGGAGGCTATGAGATACTCATCATCGACGACGGTTCCCCGGACGGAACGGCCGCCATTGTCAAATCTCTGCAGAAGGAATTCCCTGACAGGCTCAACATTATTGAACGGGCCGGAAAACTCGGACTCGGAACCGCATACATAACCGGTTTCAAATGGGCCCTGAGCCAGGGATACGACTACATCTTCGAGATGGACGCAGACTTCTCTCACGACCCCGACGACCTGCCGAGACTTCTGGAGGCCTGCAAGGATGGTGAGGGTGTCGCAATCGGCTCCAGATACTGTGACGGAATAAGCGTGGTCAATTGGCCTATCGGCAGAATCATAATGTCCTACTATGCTTCTGTCTATGTCAGGACTGTCCTCCGGATGAAGGTTTTCGACTGCACTGCAGGCTACAAGTGCTACAGCCGAAGAGTCCTGGAAACCATTGACCTCGACAATGTGAAGATGAAGGGATATGGATTCCAGATCGAGATGAAATACACTGCCTGGAAGCTCGGTTTCCCAATCAGGGAGGTACCGGTAATCTTCGTCAACAGGAAGGCAGGCTCATCCAAAATGAGCGGAAGCATATTCGGAGAGGCATTCTGGGGAGTGATCAAGCTCAGGTTCCGGAAAATAAACAAGAAATCCTGATATGGGTAGAAATACAATTCTGATGAATGCGTCCATCGTCACGGCCTCCGGGGCAGCACGGGGGACGCTTCTTGTTTCAGATGGGGTTATCGGCGGACTATGGACTGAAGGCAACGATGGCCTTGTCGCCGACGGGAAAATGACTCTGGACAGGCTCAATGACAGTCTCAGGGAAAAATATCCGGATGCTGTGTGCGAGAATCTCGAGGGTAGAATCCTCATGGCAGGAGGCATTGACCCCCACGTCCATTTCCGCGAACCGGGAATGACCGCCAAAGCCGACATTGCATCGGAATCAAGGGCTGCACTCCTCGGAGGCTTCACCTCCATCATCGATATGCCCAACACCAATCCGGCAACGACTTCCGGGGAAAGGCTCCGGGAGAAACTTGAACTTGCACGTGGCAGGTCATATTGCAATTACGGCTTCCATATCGGAGCCACGAATGACAATATCGAAGAAATCAGGGGGATGCTGAAGCCCGGGAGGGAGTTCTGCGGAGTCAAGGTATTCATGGGTTCCTCAACAGGCAACATGCTGGTTGACAGGGATATGACGCTGCGGGAGCTGTTCTCTCTGAAGGGTGTCCGCATTCTTGTACATTGCGAGGACGAGGCTACCATCAGGGAGAACCTTCAGAAGGCGGAGGAGCGCTACGGGAAGGATATCCCGATGAGGGAGCACGAGAATATCCGAAGCAGGAAGGCCTGCATAAAAAGCACAGCAAAGGCATTGGAAATGGCGATTGAATGCGGTACCGCACTGCATATAACCCATGTCACGACTGCTGAGGAGGTGGAGATGATAAGGGCGGCGAAGATTCACAATCCGCTCATCAGCGCCGAGACTTCGGCCAACTATCTCTGGTTCTGCGACGAGGACTACGACCATCTGGGAAGCCGGCTGAAATGCAACCCTTCCGTGAAGAAGGCATCGGACAGGGAGGCATTGCGCAAGGCATTGAAGGAAGGCATCATTGACAGCATCGGCTCCGACCACGCACCTCATCTTCCTGAGGAAAAATCCAGGACTTACACAACCTGCCCGTCCGGTATTCCTTCCATCCAGCAGGCATTGTCCGTGCTGCTCACTGTGGCGGAGAAGGAAAACATTCCGCTGAGCCGGATTGCCGATGCGGTATCCGCAAAACCTGCCTCACTCTTCGGAATAAAAGACAGAGGCAGAATCGAGGTAGGCGCCGTTGCTGACCTGATTGTGGTGAACCCGGAGATGGATTTTACAGTCGGGGAAAATGAGGATGGCAACGCAGGCATCGGATACAGATGCGGATGGAGTCCCTATGAAGGAATCAGGCTTAAGGGAATGACAGAGGACGTCTATCTGGGAGGAACCAAGGTCGTCGGGAAAGGAAGAATGATTTCAGAACATCCGTCAGGACTTCCTCTTGGATTTGAATAAGCCTGCACGCGCATTGAGCTGGGACAGGCCTACGCCTAAAGTGGCAAGGATGATGCCGATCCATTGCTTGACGCTGAGAAGTTCGCTGCCGAGAAGCCAGCCCGCCAATGCCGTCACTACCGGAATCGTGGACATGAATATGCTCGACTTTGCCACGCCGAGATGCTTGATCGTATTTGCCCACAATGAGAAAGCCGCTCCGGAGCAGAGAATCGCAAGACAGAGGATCGGTTTCCACACTTTCCAGCTGAGATAGAGCGAAGCGTCGAAACCCACAAGCCCGCGGTGGACAAAGAGGGGCAGAAGATACACGGAACCTATAAGGAACTGGTACATAACGATTACCGCAGGATCGTACCTTGTGCTCAGGATTTTGGTCACGGAGGCATTGCCGACTTCCGAGAGGACCGCTATGACCAGCAGCAGGAATCCCATCCAGAAGGCTTCGCCGACCGAATTGGAGACCATCGTGACAAGCACGATGCCACCGAGACATACCAGAATGCCGAATATGTTGACAATGGTGATTTTCTCCCTGAATGCCAATACGCCAACCAATACGGAAAATATCGGGCCCAAGGCAATGATGAGGGAACTGTAGGTCGGAGACTCCGTGAGCTGGATGCCGTAGGTCTCGGTCACAAAATATATCAGCGGCTCGAACATGGCCACGAGCAGAAACTTCGGCACATCCCGGCGATGAATTCTCAGGCTCTTCCCCCTGGCGATGTTCCAGAAGAAAAGGAATACAGCCGCAATGGCAATTCTGACAAAGACGACATACTCCACAGGAATCCCCATGGAGAGAAGAGAATCACTCCAGATATAGGACATCCCCCAGAAGAGGATGGCAAAGAGTGATAACAAATATACTCCGATTTTGCTATTTTGCTTGCAATCCGTCATCATAATCAAGACTTCCGGTTACAAATATAGCACTTTTGAATTAATTATGAATAAAAATACAGAGAAATATTTG
>JALFFZ010000025.1 GCA_022777585.1 Bacteroidales bacterium
GGTTGAACTCTTTTAGAATTCGATGTTGTTGATACGAACAGTCCAAGGGAGAACCTTGACGGTAACGTTGAAGTAGTAGTTCACGCTCTCGTCTGGATCGTCAGGATCTACTGGATCTGGGTCCGGTTCTGGATTTGGATCAGGATTGCTTGGATCCGGAGGGGTTGGGTGACCGAAGCGGTTGATCTTATCTACAGCGAGCTTGTAAACATTGTTACGTACTACAGCGAACTCCATAACGCCCATATTGTAAGGGTCAAGGTTGTCATTGTGACGGTTCCAGTAGTAATAGTAGTTGTAGTAATTTCCGCCCTTTGGAGAGTAACCTGTGAAGCCGGCAGCAGCGGCAGCGGCACCTGTCGGTTCAGCATTGGCAGCAACGCCTGTGGCAGCCTGATTATATGCAGCCTGGAGGGTAGCATCGGTACCTGCCTCAGCAGCAGCCTTGACGTCTGACCACGCACCGTAGAGAACATTGTTGAATACATAGATTCTCTTTTCGGCAGCCATAGCGTTCTTTACTGCAGTAGAAGCATTATCGCCGGCAGCAAGTTCACCCTTGAATACAACACCGGTGGAAACATTATGCTTCTGAGCATCAACTCCAGGAATAGTGTTTTCCTTGGCATAGCACCAGATCTTGTAGTCGCCAGCGTAGTTGTCATCAGCTTCAAGGCCAGCAAGTGAAGTCCAGCCCCAGGTTGAAGGAGCTGAGAGCTGAGCGTTGAACCCGGCAGGAGTCTTGCTTGACCAGTCAGTATCGACTACCCAGTTGGTAGGAATCTCGACACCACCGACTGTGATAGCTGAAGAAGTATTTTCATCAGCTGTAACGCGGCGGAACATATAATGAGCCTTGCTCTGATTGATGAGGGCAGCCTCGGTGAGGGTGAGGGTGATACCAGCTCCCATATCGAATTTACCGCTCGGCTTGTAGTCGAAGCGCGCCATAGAACGCTCTACAGTATACGCCCCAAGGTTACAAGGATTCTGAGGGGTTGTGCACTTTTTGAGATCATCAGCTTTAATAGTCACCGCAGTTGCTTCGTAAGCATTGGTCATCCAAAATTTGTTGTCAGCAGTCATCTCGGCAATGGCGGCCTCTGAAACGGCATTAATATCAACAGCTGCAGGAGCAGGACAGTTGGCATAGATATACACCTTGTAAGCTGTGCCCGCTACAAGCGCTTTGGTGTCAAATTTAGCAACATATGTGCTGGTGTTTGCCGCAGTAGGAGTCACATTCGAAGCCACGACAGTTGAGTTCGGACCTACAAGAGCGATGTCAACTGTAGAAATCTTGTTCTCCTTGTCCAGACCCACCTCAGTGTCAGGATTAGCATTAGAGTTAGAATCACCTGTGTTGTCAGTCTGGCTCCTGGTAGAGAGCATCTTCACTGAGAACTGCATGTACAGGTTCCCCGCATCAGTAGTCCCCTGATCTACAGGCGACTTCTCGCAGCTTGCGGCAACAAACAGAGCCGCAGCCAATAGATAATAGAACTTTTTCATTGTGTTTTATTTGGTTTGAAAATATTTTAGATTTGGCAATTATTTACCTGAGAGATTGATTTTCGCGATGGCCTCTCTGGCCTCGGCCAGACCGCCCTCCTCAGCCTTTGCGAAATGCAGCAGCGCACCATCCTTGTCATCGCTCAGCCAGCAGTGAACGGCCCTGAAATACTCAGCGTAAGCATTGTCTCCGGCTTTTGCGAGGTATTCAGCAGCCCTGTCCAGACGGCCTGCCTCAAGTTCAGCGCCTGCTGCATTGGTATTGGCCACCTCATCCTCAGGATAGAGAGTCACGGCAACCTCGAAAACCTTCTGGAACTCAGGACTTCCAATTTCATACTTGGAAGCCAGCAGGTAAAGCTCGTGCAGATTGAGCTTGCCCGGAGACCTCTTGAAAATTCTTTCAATCTCGTCAACGTCGGTGTAGTTCCTGATGGTGTATTCGATGGCATAGTCGCTTCGCCTCAATCCAGGATAGCAGTTGTCGAGAAGGAATCTGTACTCGGCAGGGTATCTTGACTTGAGTATCCACTCCCTTGTATCCGGGTCCCTGTCGGTGAGACCAATGATTTCGAGAATCTCCTGGCGGTGACTGATATTCGAGGTCAGGACATATTCCCTGAGGCCTTCCCAGTTCTCTGGCTCAAATGATGTGGAGATGAAATTATCCGGGAAATGATAGAGGGCCGAGACATAATCCTTAAGGGACTCGGTTCTGCCCTTTGCCAGTCTGGCGTTATTGTCGTAAGGACTTTCAGGAGAGGCGAAACCCTTGATAGACAGAGAGTTGATGCTGATATCCGCATCGCTCTTGAGAGTGTCGATGGTCGAGAGAATCTTGCCGAGTTCGACCTTGTTGTTCCTGTAGTCCGGATAAATCACTGTCTTGGAGACAGGGAAGTCGATGTATGCCCTTCCCTCGATGTGGCGGGTCTTCGTCCCCTCGGATTCAGGAGCAATGAATATGAATACCGGATGGTATTGCTCATATCTTCCGATTGTGAGCACATCCTCGTATTTGAGGTCATTGCAGCAGCCATAGACCTGACGCACAAGCTCCATCTTCGAGCCGTCCATCCACTTCCTGTAAGGGAATGACTCGCTCCAGCTCCAGGTGTCAGGCATTTCGTTCTTCCTGAGACTGTTTTCCTTGAACCCGTCCGGGATGCGTTTTTCATTCCTCTCGTAGTAGAACCATCTGTTCCTGCCGTAGAAGCCTACGGTGGAGAGGGTGGTGGTGTCGGCGCCGTTGACAAGACGCGGCGTGAGGGTCACTACAGAGTTGCCCCTGACATCGAGATCCCTGATGTTGAGGTCAAGGCCCACATCCATATTGTCCCCGTTGCGCAAAAGTGTCCAATCCGTAGGATCGGTCATATATTCCTTGAGCTCCTGAGCCCCGGAAGCGGCGCAGAAGAGAATGCAAATTGCTGAGAATAAATATCTTTTCATATCTGCCACCTCCGAATTAGAATACATAGACGAGGTTGATGGCGGCTTTGGTCAAGCCGATATAGTGTTGGTCTTCCTGCCCGAGTTTCGAACCGCATTCCGCACACTCAAAGACGTCATATTTTGTATATGCGTATCCGGCTCCGAGTTCGAACTCGAGATTCCAGTGCTTTCCGAGGATGACGGCATAGCCGTAGGCGATACCCGCCCCGGCGAACCAGCCCTGATGGCGCTCCTCATCGAGCCTGGCGACGCTTGAAGGCAGGAAAGGAATCTTGTCCAGGACACCTGTCCCGGTCATATTGAAGATTCCTCCGTGGGCGTGGATTCCAAGGAAGTGTCCTGCGAAACGGTCGCAGAACCAATATCTTGCCTCAGGCTGCACGAATGCGTGCTTGCGGGTCAGCCCGTTGTAGAAGTTCCATGGCATATAGTTGCCCGAGATGTCCATTGTCCACCTCGGCGCAAGACCGAACTCGAGACCAAGATTCGCAGCCGCAACTGCATCATAGGCCAGATTCGTCTTCAGGGCCACGTTCTGTGCCCTGGACTCTGAACTGAATGATAAAAGAAATACCAAAGTCAATGCAATGCAGATGCGCATCGACTTCAGTACAGAAGCATTAGATTCCATAACTCCTTAGTATTCTCGGACTTCATTGCCCTTTCATCTGCAAATGTATAGCGGAGTTTTGAAATTATCAAGAAATTTTAATAAAATTTGGTTAAAAATCCCTAAAACGTTTCCAAAAAGAAAGATTATTCCTTTCGGAGCGAAAAACGATGTGTGTTTATGATTCGATTTTCAATCCGTCGAAAGCCGGATGGATTTCGATTTTTTCTGTGAACTGCCGAAGTTCGGCATCAAAGGCCCCGTAAGTCGGGAAGGTATGTGAAAGATGTGTCAGCCAGGTATGCCTGGCATTGATGCGCTCTGCAATTTCCACGGCTTCCGCCAATGAGAAGTGCGAATGGTGGTGTCTGTAGCTGACCGTGTTCAGGGTAACGTGCTCGAGTCCCTGAAGTTTTGCGAACTCGCTCTCCGGGATTGAACTCATATCCGTCAGGTAGGCTATGCCGCCGAACCTGAATCCCAGTACCGGCATCTGGTCGTGCATCCCCCTGATCGGGATTATCGCCACGCCCTTGCCGCTTCCCTCACTGTCCGCGGCTTCATTGGCCTGTACCTTTTCCGCATTGACAATCCTGTTGCCCCCGGTAGGGCTGCAAGTTCCGTCCGCATTGACATGACAATAGCCCTTGTCCCTCACCCATACAAGCTTTCGCCCGGCTTCGGGCGGCTCCACGAAGAAGGGGTCGGAGTCAATCAGGTGTATGTTCCACTCCGGTGCCCCGGGATATTTCTCTTCAGCGAAGGCATAGCTGTAACTCTCTTTCAATGAATCCAATACGCGTTCCTCGCAATAGATTTCCGCAGCCCTCTGGTCGATGTAGTTGAGCGATCTTACATCGTCCAGTCCGCCGGTGTGGTCCCTGTGGTCGTGGGTCAGAAGGATGGCATCGAGATGGTTCACTCCGGCCCTGAGCATCTGGGAGCGGAAGTCCGGTCCGGCGTCAATCAGGATTTTCAGCCCGCCATACTCCACGAGCGCGGACGACCTGAACCTCTTGTCGCGTGGGTCTGTGCTGCGGCAGACCGCGCAGCTGCAACCGATAATCGGCACCCCCTGCGAGGTTCCGGTTCCGAGAAATGTCAATGTCGCCTTCATAGAATCACCTCCGTCAGTTTTCCGGCCAGGGCTGGATCCCAAGGTCTTTCGACCCTGATGTAATTGCCTGTATATCCGCCCATTACGCCATTTTTGCAGTCATCCTCGAAGAGCACCGTTTCCTTCACTCCCCGGTTCGCCTCTATGAAATCCCTGTGGAGACTGTCGCAGAGAGCTTCCAGCATTTCCACTCTCTTCGTCTTGATGCAGTCCTGCACCTGATCCTTCCTCGCGGCCGATCTTGTCCCGGGCCTTTTCGAGTACGGGAAAATGTGTATGAATGCCGGTTTAATCCTGTCTTTCAGGAAGTTATATGTCTCCATAAACAGTTCGTCCGTCTCGCCGGGAAGTCCTGCTATGACATCTATTCCGAAAAAGACCTTCGGCTTCAGAGTCCCGTCCGGGTTAGTTTCTCCGGGGACAGGGTCCATCCTGTTTCTGACATATTCGATTTTATGTGCGAAGAATTCCGTATCGTAATGCCGTCCGACATCCTTCAGAATGGTGTCGCTTCCGCTCTGGAGGGGGATGTGGAAATGTGGCTGGAACTTGGTGCCGGAGGCGATCCAATCCACCATCTCATCCGTCAACAGGTTCGGTTCGATGGATGAAATGCGGTATCTCTCAATGCCTTCCACATTGTTCAATGCCTTCAGCAAATCGAGGAATGATTCCCCGGTATTGCGGCCGAAATCTCCGGTATTGACTCCTGTGATTACGATTTCCCTTACGCCCGACGAAGCGATTCTGCGGGCATTGCCGACGGCTTCTTCAATGCTGATGCTTCGGCTCCTTCCCCTTGCGAACGGCACGGTGCAGTAGGCGCAGAAATTGTCGCAGCCGTCCTGCACCTTGAGGAAGGCCCTTGTCCTCTCCTCGCCTCCGGAATATGCCGCAAATGTCAATGAGGATGCCTCCCTGGCGCATTCTGACAAGGTTTCCGGCCCTTTCCGGCCCAGATCCATCCGGACACCGTCAATATAGTCAAGGGTATCGCGGACCAGATTGCCTTTTTCGTCAGCCCCGATGACCAGGCTCACGCCCTCTATTGCCCTGATTTCTTCGCGGCGGAGCTGGGCGTAACATCCAGTCACCACGATGGCCGCTTCGGGGGCCAGCTTGTGAATTTTCCTTATGATGTTCCTCGACTTGCGGTCCGACTGCCCGGTCACCGAGCAGGTATTTATTATATAGAGGTCAGCCTTCTCCGTCCAGTCCACTGTCGTGTAGCCGGCGGAGAGGAAGCCTCTCTCGTATGTGGCTGTCTCGGCGTAGTTCAGCTTGCAGCCCAATGTTATGTAAGATGCTGTCTTTCCCATTGTTACAATGTCAATGTCCCAGAATCAGGAATACGCAGGGACGCTTCCCGATGGTCGGGACGGCCTTTTTCCATTCCCCTGCGGTCCTGGTGCGGATGAATGCGTCCGGCATTGTGATGTTCGCGGCTATGCAGACCTCCGTGTCGGCCCTGCAGACTGAAAGGATGTCGGCGAGCAGGGAATCATTGCGGTACGGTGTCTCAATGAAGATCTTTGTCTGCCTTGCCGTGGAAGAATGCTTCTCAATGCTCCTGAGGGCCTGTCTCCTTTCTTCCGTCTTGGCCGGGAGATAGCCGAGGAATGCGAATGACTGGCCGTTCAGCCCGGAAGCCATAAGGGCCAGCATAAGGGAAGATGGTCCAGACATTGGAACCACCTCCACGCCGTGCCTGTGGCAGAGTCTCACGAGTTGTGCGCCAGGGTCGGCCACTGCCGGAAGTCCCGCCTCCGTAATCAGGCCGACGTCCCTCCCGTCCTCGAAGAGCTTCATCAGGGCTTCCACCTCCTCAGGCGTTGTGTGCTCGTTAAGTTCGTGGAATTCAAGGTCCTGCACGTGTCCCTTCAGTCCTGCCGCGGAGAGATACCGCCTCGCTGTCCTTACCGCCTCGACCACGTAGGTGGTGATGGACGGCAGCATTGACAGCACTCCTGCAGGAATCACTTCCGCAGGCTCATTGTCACCGAGAGGTGACGGTATGAGGAATAGTCTTCCTTTCATATATCACTTTTTCTTCTTTTTGCCCTCCTCGGGGAGGATTACGATGGTTTTCCTGTCCTGGTTCTGCAGCCCGGCCTGCCTGGCCGCCTCGGCCTCCTGCCTCTTCCTGCGGCCCTTGAACATGTATTTGAATATGTCCTTCGGACGGTCGTACTCCTTCTGGTAGGAGAAACCGAGACCGTTGCGCTGGGAGTTGTCGAGGTAGTTCGTGTACTGGTCGGCCGAATGCGAGAAGAGGTTTAGCCTCAATGCCCCGGACTTTGTGAGCTTCACGTCGATGTCCAGGTCGCCGACGAACTCGCTGCCGGAACTTTCGGTGTCATACTGGCGGTTTCCGACTGTGCCGTTCACGATGACCCTGTTGTTGAACAGGGCGGTGGAGAGGGCCACGTCGAAGATGTCAGTGCCGCTCATATTCTGCTGATAGTCAAGGCCGAAGTCCACAGGAATGTTCAACTTCTGGAGAATGTTGTTCAGCTGGCCGGCCATTATTTCCGTAACATTGGAATACAATGTGGACGATGTCCTGTTGGTCACTCCCGACTGCTCATCCGGAAGGAAACTGTTGGTAATCAGCAATGTGAGCAGCTGTTTCTGGACCTTGTCCTGGGTATTGAGCGCGCTTTCGACCCTTGCCTGTGTAGTCGGGTCGAGGTCAGGTATCTCGATTCCGAATCCGAGCCTCGGGTTCCTCAGCTTGTCCGAGATGGAAATCTTGCATTCCACTGTCCTTCTGGTGGTTGCGGAAGTGGTGTCGGCAATGAGGGTTCCCACCGACGCCTTTGTCCGGTATGTCGCGTCAATGTCGAGGTCGGAGTCCATGATGTCCCCGTTGAACCTGATTGAGCTGCCTTCCTCTATGTTGAAATCCCTCTTGGCAATGCCCAATGCCACGAAATGGAAGATTCCGTCCCTGATGTCGTAGCCTCCGTTGATCTTGAAAACTCCGCTGCTCGGCCTGATGTCGAGGTCAATGAGGCCGCTTCCCCGGCCGTTGAGGACGTTGCCCGCAGCCTTGTCTATTTCGATGTCGGCCTCCACCTCAGGGGTTGCCCTGACTCTAAGCTTGATGCCGAGGTCGCTCGACTGGGTCTCCTTGGTGTTGAGCTTTTTCATCAGCTCCTCATAAGGGTCGATGACTGTGACTTTCTCCGGTTCCCTGAAGGTCAGCAGGGTGGACACGCTTGCCGATGCGCTTCCCCCAATCGGGATGTGGAGGGCTCCGGTCTTGGCTGTGGTCGCATCGGCGCTGAGCAGGAGGGAGCTGAGCGGTCCGGTAATGTCCAATGTTCCGGTCGCGAAGAGCTTTCCGTAGAATGTGGAATTGTCCTCCTCCTTGGTGTCAAGGGCAAGCAAATCCCTGAAATTCAGGTGAATGCCGAAGTCCATGTCCTTGAAATTCCTCCATTTTATGCCGCCTTCCACATTGCCTTCGGCGCCATGGCTGTCATTGATTTTCACACCATTGAACATTATTCCGGAGGAACTGAAATCCACCGGTCCGGCGGCGCTGTACTCCACTCCGGTAAAGTTCACGGTCAATTTTGCATTGTCAAGACTGAGACCGTCTCCGCTGAGTTCAGGCTTCGAGAGCAGTCCGCCGATGTCAAGCCTGCCTGAGACAGTTCCGGAGACGTTTGAGAATACGGAACGGAGGAATGGGGAGAGGTAGCCGACGTCGAGTCCGTCCGCGATTACTTTTCCGCTTATCTGTCCTGTGTCGGGATACAGGTCGCCTATTGCGTTGAGCGTCCTGACCCCGTCAATGTCGTTCCGGCATACCACATTGAATTTCTGCGCTTCCTCCTCCCATACGCTGGCTACTCTCAATGCGCCCACGGGCCTGCCGGCGAACTCGGTAGAGTCGCTGAGGAGGTTGAGCAGGATGCCGGCCCTGTCGGATGTCGGGGATATGAGCATTGCCTTGCCGGTGGTGCGGCCGCGGATTCCGAAGTCCTGGCCGGTGAAGTTGTTGATGAGGGAGAGGTCGAAGCGGTTCAGTGCAATGTTAAGGGTGTCGCGGTCGTTTGCCGCCCAGCCTCCGTCAATGCTGATGTCCTGACCCGTGCTTGAGATCTTCAATCCCGGAATGGTGGCCTTGTCTCCGCAGTACACCATTTCATTGGAAACTATGCCCCATTCCTCGGAGTCGAGGATAATGTCGGAAGGCAGGATCGAAAGCCGGATTCCGGCTTTCCGGGCCTCGTTGCGGAACAGGCTTCCGTCAAGACGGAGGCGGCCCCTGCTCTCTTTTCCAGTTCTGGTCCTGTCCTTGTTGTCGAAGGTGTATCTTGCTTTGACTGAGTCGTTTACGGCGCCAAGGAACAGATCGGCATTGCGCATCAGGAGAGGGTTGACGGCAATTTCCTCGGCGGAAATCCGGGTCCTCAGGGCGGCGTCCGGATTGTCAATGAGGACGTTCATTCCCTTCAGGTATTTGTTCTGGAAGGCTATTCTGCCGGATTTCAGCCTGGCCTTGAGGTTTCCGTCCTGGCTTACGCTGACTTTGAGCGAGGTGCTGTCTGCGATGTAGGCTCCCGGGGCGAAGAATGAGAGCACGTCCCTGGAGTCGTGGAAGTTCACTGAGAGGTCGTATCTGTCATTCTCCCATTGCCCTCCGTCATTGAGGTACAATGAAGGCATTGCCTTTCTCGTGGTGATGGTCTGGATGTCCTTGACGAAGCCGGTGATGAAGCGGCTGCCCGAGTATGTGGCGTCGGCGAACTTGGACGTGAACTTGATGCGGCTGATGTCATTGCCCGAGAGGGAGGCAATGCTGATGTCCCCGACCTCGTGCTCTCCGTGCTCGTCCACGAGGCTGATGTCCTTTATGCCAATGTCGCCCACGATGTCTTCTCCGCTGATCCTGGTGAAGTTGGCCTGGGTCTTGAGGCTGAGTCTGGAGACTTTCCTCCTGTCAAAGTTGAGGGCGTGGAGGTCGGCGTATCCGAGGTTCGCGTAGAACTTGTAGATGGCGTTCTTCGTTTTCGTGGAGAATGTGAATATTCCCTGGAAGAGGAAGTTGAGATTCGGGTCGGAGCAGACTATTCTGCCGTCGAAGGTGTTGCCGAGGAAGGTTCCCGCGGCAGCCAGCCCGCTGTAGTCGTAGCCGTTGAACCGGAGCCTGTCCACGAAGAGGGAGTCAATGGTGATGCCGGTGGTGTCTCTGCCCAATGTGGCCCTGCAGCCTGTCCTGAGGCTGCATTCGCCTACCGGACCGCCTCCGATGACCCTGCTTATGTCAATGTCGGTGGTACCTATGGTGCCTTCGATTTCCATCGGCCTGTATTTATTGACCAGATTGTTGATTTTCAATGATGTGGTGGCGTTGCCGCTTTTCAGGCGTATGTTGCCGTCCGCTGCGAATGAGTTGAGCCTGCCCCGCATTTTTCCGGAGAATGAAAGGGTGTCTCCCTTGCAGAACCGGCTCAGGTCAATGCCGGAGTTCGGGCTCCAGCCGCGGATGAAGTTGCTGAGCCCGGCGGATGTCATTCCCGCATCGGTTATATTGCCGTCAATGACCATCATTTCCGTGTCCGGGAGCCCCCTGAGAGTACCTGTGACGGTGCCTGATATGCCCGGGAGAATGTGGCCGTCCCCGGCTTTGCCTGTAGTCCTGAAGCGGACTCCGTCGATTCCGAGGTCGCAGACGCAGCCCTCCACGTGACCTTCCACCTCGGCTTCCATTGACCTTCCTGCAAGGGAAGGGGCAAAGTAGCGCAATGTGTTGAGGCTCACGGTGCTTCTGCTGATTTTGCCGTCCATCCTGACGTCGGTGACGAACTCTGACCAGGCGTCAGTGTCCCTGTATGTCATCACGAGTTCGGGTATGTCAATGTTGGACCACCGGTCGATGAGCCTGAATTTCCTTACATCCGTTTTCCCGTTTCCGACTTCCGCCTTTCCGCTGATCCGCCGGCAGACGTAACCGCTTTTCTCCCTGAATGAAAGGCTGTCGCAGATTCCGGACATCACAGGTCCCTTCATTCTGAGGTTGCGCCCGGAAATGTTGATGCGGGTCACTTCCATATCGAACCAGTTGATGCCGTTCTCGAACTTGGACTTGTCCTTGGTGAAGTTTTCCATCACGAATGACATGTCCTGAATCTTGACGGATCCGATGCTGAAGACTTCCTTGTCGCTTTTTTCCTTTTTCTCGGTTTTCTTCTTGAGGCGGAAGATGCGCTTCAGATTGTTGGTGTTCGGGGTGGTGGACAGGGCTGAGGTGTCTGTTGTGGCGGTGGCGGTGTCCTTGGCGGTGTTTGAGGCGGTGTCGTGAGCGGCGCTGGTCGCATTGCCGGTGGCGGTGCTGGATGTGGTGCTGGTGGAGGGGCTGCCGGCATTGCTGGTGGCGGTGCCGGATGTGGTGCTGGTGGCGGTGCCGTGTCCGTTTCCGATGGCATTGCAGGTGGCGTTGCTTTTTGCAGTGCCAATGGTGTTTCCGCTTGCATCGCTGTTTGCGGACGCATTGATGGTTATGCCCGCATTGCTGGTGGCGTTGCTGTTTCCGTTTCCGATGGCAGTGTCGCTTGCATCGATGTTTGCGGAGCAGTCGGCAGGCCTTACGCCAGGCTCAATCGAGAGATACATCATTGCCCCGGTAATCTTGGCCGACCTGATTTTGAACCCGCCGCCGGAGGCCGGGCTGCCAGCTACGTTGCCTACTTCGGTTCCTACTCCGCTTCTGCCGTCAGCTATGCCTCTGAAGTCATCATTGTCTTCCGCCCCTTTTCCGTCAAGCAGCCCGCCGAGCAGGCTCCTGAGCCCGAATGAGGCCGTTATGTATTTGGCCCTGAACAGGGTATCGCAGGCAATGAAGCCCGTCGAGTCCCTCCACGGATTGTTATCCAGAATTGCTACGTCCTTGAGTACCACCGCCTTGAACGGATTTGCGCTCAACTCTCCCACTACAATTCTCCCGTCAATCTTCCCTTCGAGCGAAGCCAATGCCTTCCTGACCAGCCTTGTCTGCACGGCAGGGGACTGCACGGCAATCAGAACAGCTGTCAATGCTGTCAGGATGGCCGTGACCGTGAGGTAGAATATTTTAAGCTTCTTTCTGATAGCCTGGCGGGTTTTAATCTATAAACTACAAATTTAGTAAAAAGTATTCATGAATCTTCAAAAAATAAGCCTGCAAACCAAATCCTCGTGACATTCACCTGGCCGGGGGACCTGCCTCAGAAGGCATTGTGGGGCATCAGGGGTGTCCCAATGGAAAGGAATTGTGTCCATCTGCACCTCCTACATGCCCCACAGGTACGTAGAACGATAGGGTGGATGTGCAGATGAATGTCACGAGATCGTTATCCGTCAGGCATCTCCATGATGAGGGATGAACAGGCCTTCAGACTTAAGCCTGATATCCTGGATGGGTGGATACTGAGTAACTAGATGTGTACTTGGCAGGTCTGGCGTCAACGCAGCCGGAATATACGCCCTCCGGCTGCTCAAAGCAGGCTGCGCGAGCTCCGCCGATGGCTCGCTCTGCCCGCTTTGTGACGGATTCCGGGCTTGGCTTTTCACATTGAGATAATTATTCCGATAGCGGGCCTTGTCACAAGGCGGTGCCTTGCTTCCATCCACTGTCTTGTCACTGTACTATGCCCCGGCTCGATGCAGTATCTTGTTGTCATCCTATGCCTAAACACAGGGTTTTACCCTTGAGCAGTTTTGCATAGGCGGGCGACATGAAGAATGCAATTATGCATTGGTATTGCAATTCCGACAGATTCGGGTAATTCTTTGATCCTGAATGCAAAAGGGGCGGTGCAGATACAATCCGGACCACCCCGACCAATAGGGAATTATGAAATATTCATAGCAAATTTATACGAAATATTCTGAATCGCAACAATTTAATACGACTTTTTTCAAAACTTTGTCATGAGATCGGTCTCGCTGACGGATGATTGGATTTCGCGGGCGGATGATTTTATCGCATAATCGGTTTTGCCGGAAACCGATTGGATCATGCGGACAGATGATTGAATTTCGCGGGCAGCCGATTGTAAATGAAAATCAGTGAACAGCCACCTGCCATACAATGCATTCAGAAGCTACCTCTTGTTCACTGAGGCCCTCTGGAAGACGTCAGTGAACAAGAGGTGCCGCTACAATACCCTGTGGGCATACCCCTTGATCACTGAAATCAGTTTAGAATTGGAATGCTACGGAGCATATCGGAGTGGCCGTTCGTGCAATTCATACAGGTCTGATTTTTAGGGTAATTGTTCGTGCAATTCATCTAGGCAGGTCAATGCCATTTGGAGTATATGTGAGCCACGTTGCCTGCCTGGATGAGTCCGATTCCGCTACATCTAGACAGGGTATAGCCAATGTGGATAGCTGTGGCGTGGCATCCCTGCCT
>JALFFZ010000043.1 GCA_022777585.1 Bacteroidales bacterium
GCCGATGGCAGTCAGGGCGGCGCCTATAATGGATGCCGCGCAACCGCAGATCAGGCGGTTCAGAAGGCGTTCCTTCGTGCTTTTCCGCTTTTTCGGAGCTTCCTTGAACAAATCGCTGTCGATTGTGGCTCCCGACTCGATGGCCTTGAGCATGACCTCCGTTTTTTTGTCAATTTCATTCCTGCGTACTCTTGTAACAAGCCATACAAGCATAACTGGCAGTACCACACAGATTCCAATAGGGACAATGATATCTCTCATAATTGAAAATATTAATGTTTAACATGTCCGTCCGTTTTCGGGCGCTTTCAATAGTTAGACGGAGCAAAGATGAAAAAGGTTGGGAAATATTTGATTATCTTGGCTCATTATTTACAGATAAGGCAATATATCCGGAAAATGAAAAAGGCAATCATCATCTTCAGCGTGGCGGCGCTCTGCATCTTCGGGCAGGGTTGCTGCCGGAATGAATTCGCGGTACTCAACAGAAAGGCGGCAAAGGAGTATCTTGAACCGATCAGACCTGCCGCGGAAGGCAGGAATCCGTGCTGGAACGGCTACAGCAGGAAGTTCATATATGCCCCTGCATTTGAAATAGCGGCTATGGAAGGGGCTGCGAAATACCGTTTCGACATCAGACAGCAGGAGGGTGATGGCCAGTGGTCCTTCACGGCGACGGAACCGACAGCGGATCTTTCCCCGGTCTGGGCTTCGATTCCGCCGTCTATGGTGGACCTCACGGTATTGGCTCTGGATGCTGACGGACAGCGGCTGGATACCGTCTATACGAGGTCATTTCTCCGTGATTTCCCATTTGAGGGGCCGTACAATGACAATGTACGTCCATATCGCGAGGCGGCAATGATGGCTGCCCTCTATGTCCACAATTCCGAGGCTACAAAGGCCTGGCTTGACTCCGTCACTCCGGACACCCTCGCATATCCCCATTACACCTATGCGAACAAGATTGTGGGAGGGCTGATCCGCATCGAGACCAGGATTGCGGAAAATATTCCGTCAAAGAGAGAAGAGGCAATCGCGATTGCAAAGAATGCTGCTCGTTTCCTCATTGATCAGAGCCGTCCCGAAGGCGACCCGCTGGAGTTCTTTCCGCCTACATATTACGGCAGGCTCGTAGCATCCAGGAAGCCCTGGAACATTGGCAAGACTATGACTATGGATGCCTGCTATGCGGGAAACGCCTTCCTTGATCTCTACGATGTGACCGGCGACGAACTCTACCTTGACCGCGCTCTCAAGATTGCAGGTACATACGCCAGGATACAGAACGAGGACGGCTCTTTCCCGATCAAGGTCGATTTCGCTACCGGGGAGCCGGTCAACGAAGTGGGGGCGATGCTCCATCCTGTCCTGAACTTTATCCGAAGGCTTCAGGATGACTACGGCGCCGAAGGCCTCGACGAGATGAAGTCAAAGGCCGAAAAGTGGATGAAGGAAGTTGCTCTCGAAACATTCGACCTCACCGGACAGTTCGAGGATGTCAATGTAGCCGACGTACATCCATACGAGAACCTGACGAACTGCACCGCCGCTCCCTATGCTTCATATATACTTAGAAGCAAGCCGACTCCTGCCGAAATCGAAGATGCACGCGACCTCATACGGTTGAGCGAAGACCAGTTCGTTCATTGGAACGCCCTCCCTGACGGGAACGGCATACGCGTCATCTGCCCTCCGTGCGTCTATGAGCAGCATCGCTACCAGATGCCGGTGGACGCCAGCTCCTGCAATGTCGCCAACGCATATCTCGACCTTTACGAAGCCACCGGCGACAGGCTTGCATTCGCGAAGGCAAAGGCGCTTATCGACAACATCACTGTCGTTCAGGATCCTACCGACGGCAAGATTCCGACTACCTGGAAGTTATACAGCCCGAAGAGAAACAAGACCCGCTCCTTCTGGTACAACTGCACCTGTTCTTCGATAACAACCCTGCTGAGGATGGCTGAAATTGTGGGTGAGGAATGATTGAGGGAAGAAAAAAATTTGATTATCTTTCGGGGAAATACGATCAGAATATGAAAATCGGAGACCAGATGCCGTCATTTGCGGTCAAGGACCAGGACGGCAGGACCGTAAAATCGGATGAGCTCATCGGCAGGGGACGCAAGATTGTCCTTTACACCTATCCGAAGGATTCCACTCCGGGATGCACGGCAGAGGCCTGCAGTTTCCGTGACCGCTACGAGGACATAAGCGGTGCAGGCTACACGCTGATTGGAATCAGCAAGGATTCGGAGAAATCGCACAGCAATTTCAGGGCAAAATATGAACTGCCCTTCACCCTGCTTTCTGACAC
>JALFFZ010000044.1 GCA_022777585.1 Bacteroidales bacterium
TTTGAGCCGTTTGGCAAAGTACCATTTCAATTCAATGACAATGAAGAAGTTAATCGTAATCCTCGCCGCAATGATAATGTCAGCGGCAGCCCTTTCAGCCCAGAACGCAGACTCCATTCTCGGCACCTACCTCTCCGAGGAAGGAACCGGCAAAATCAAGATAACCAAAGCGGACGGGAAATACATAGGGACCCTCATCTGGACCAAAGACGAAGGTGCACTTGACGTCAAGAACCCTGACAAATCCCTGAGAAGCAAAGCATTGGCCGGCAAAGTCATTCTGAAGGACATGAGCTTCGATGCCGGAAAGAACGAATGGAAGGGCGGCACAATCTACGACCCGGAAAGCGGCAATACATACAAAGCCACCGTCAAGCTCAAAGAGAACGGTGACCTGACATTGAGAGGCTATGTAGGCGTACCTACATTAGGCCGCAATTCATTCTGGACCAGAATAAAAGAATAGATTAAAGACCCTTGGCCTTGCCCTCGTCCCAGATGGCATCCATCTCGGCGAGGGTCATATCAGTAAGATTACGTCCCTTACGAATCGTGTTCTCCTCCAGATAGGTGAATCTGCGACGGAACTTGTCACAGGCACGGTTCAGGGCAGTATCCGGATTAAGCCCGTAAAGGCGTGCAGCATTGATTACAGCAAACATGAAGTCGCCGAGTTCCTCCTCAGCACGGTCACGCGCGGAGCCTGGAGCCGGCGCTTCGTTTACATTGACATCCAGGCCATCTTCCTCAACAGCCATAGCCTCAAGTTCGGCCTGAAACTCTCCCTGCTCCTCCCTGACCTTGTCCCATACCTGGGAAGGACATTCCCAGTCGAAGCCGACACCACGGGCCTTGTCCTGCATTGCAAGAGCCTTCAGAATAGGAGGAAGCGAATCCGGAACGCCGGAGAGAATGCGCTTGTTGCCTCCCTTCTCCTTGGTCTTCAGCATTTCCCAATTCTCAGAAACCTCCTTAGCATCAGCAACTTTAGTATCCGAGAACACGTGCGGGTGGCGGAAGATCATCTTCTCGCAAAGACGCGCCATAACGTCCGCAATATCAAACTCTCCCCTTTCCTCCGCAATACGGGAATAGAATACAACGTGAAGGAGCACGTCACCGAGCTCCTTCTCAATATCGCTTCCCGACTTCTTGAGAATGGCGTCGCTCAGTTCATAGACCTCCTCAACAGTCATCGGGCGGAGAGACTCCATTGTCTGGGCAGCGTTCCAGGGACAATTCTCCCGGAGTTTGCGCATCACATCGAGTACCCTGCCGAACTGCGACAGCTTCTCCTCATTGGTATGTACCATTGTCTTAAGGCTAAATATACTCCTACTTTGCTGGCGCTACGGCAACCGGCTCCTTCTTGGGAGCAGTTCCGGTAAGCTTTTCAAACTCGCCTTCAACAAGCATCTTGCAAGCTCCGTTGAAACGGGCTCCAAGCTCAACGACAAGTCTCTTGATATGAAGATCACCTGTTACCGTACATGTATCCTTCAATGTGAGAGTATCCTTCACATAAAGGCAACCCTCGAGCTTGCCCCAGAAATCCACGTTCTCGCAGACAATGTCACCTTTGATGACTGCCTTCTCGCCTGCCACTACACGGCCTTTGCAGACAATCTTGCCTTCAAAAGTACCGTCAATGCGGATATCGTTGGGCGAATTGATTTCTCCCTTGATAACTGTCCCTGTTGAAATCCTGCTGACCTCATTCACATTGACAGCAGGTGCCTGTGGTTTTGAACTCATACACGCTTATTTTTCAAAATATAACTTACTCTATACCAATCCTTTACCATGGCAGTTCTTGTACTTGAGACCTGAACCGCAAGGGCAAGGGTCATTTCTTCCAACTTTCTTCTCGGCATGAACAGGCATCCTTGTCTGAGGCTTGCCGGAATTGGTTGAGAGGTCACCCCTCTGGGTATTCATCCTGCTCATGTCGGTCTTCGGCTGAACTGCAGCTCTGGCCTGCTGTGCCTGGTCCGGTTCGCGGAGATAGATGGATGCACGGAAGAGGAATGAAAGCACGTCCCTGTTGAGAGTCTCCAGCATTGCGGCGAAGAGGTTGTAACTCTCCAGTTTATATACCACGAGCGGATCCTTCTGCTCGTAAGCCGCATTCTGAACGGACTGACGCAGGTCATCCATATCACGGAGCTGCTGCTTCCAATGCTCGTCAATCTGATAGAGTATTATGGTCTTGCTCAATGACTTGGCAAGCTCCTTGCCGTTGGACTCATAGGCCTTCTTGAGATTGAATGCAAGATTGAGAACCTTGCGCCCGTCAGTAATCGGAACAGCAATGTTCTGCCATTTCTCACCCTGCTTTTCATAAACGTCCTTGATGAATGGATTGACACGCTCGATCATTGCATCCATCCTTCTGTCATAAACGGCCTTCATCTGCTCGGTCAGCCTTGACTTGAGCTCTTCCGGCTTGGCCTTCTCATAGAATGCCTCGTCAAAGCCGGGGTCAATGGAAAGCTGAGCCATCAGGTATGATGAGAAATCCTCGTAAGACATTCCGTCAGCATTGTTCACAATGACCTCTGAGGCATCGAGCATCATATTCATGACGTCGATCTCGATACGCTCTCCGGACATTGCATTGCGCCTCCTGGAGTAGATGGCCTCGCGCTGATAGTTCATCACGTCGTCATACTCGAGAAGTCTCTTGCGGATGCCGAAGTTGTTCTCCTCGACCTTTCTCTGAGCCTTCTCAATGCTGCTTGAGAGCATACCTGACTCGAGAGCATCCTCGTCCGTCATTCCAAGTTTGTCCACGACGGCTGCAATTCTCTCGGAGCCGAAAAGACGCATCAGCTTGTCCTCAAGGGATACGTAGAATGTAGATGAACCCGGATCCCCCTGACGGCCTGCACGGCCCCTGAGCTGCCTGTCCACACGGCGGCTGTCATGTCTTTCTGTACCGATAATCGCAAGTCCGCCGGCATCCTTCACCTCCTTGGAAAGCTTGATATCGGTTCCTCGACCTGCCATATTGGTGGCAATGGTCACCGTACTTGACTGACCTGCCTGTGCCACAATTTCAGCCTCACGGGCAAACTGCTTGGCATTCAATACATTGTGAGGAATACCGCGCATCTTCAGCATACGGCTGAGGAGCTCAGATGTATCCACATCAGTAGTACCCACGAGAACAGGCCTTCCGGCCTCCCTGAGTTCCACAACCTTATTTATCACGGCCGCATACTTGGCCTTCTTGGTCTTGTAGATAAGGTCATCATTGTCCTGCCTGATCACAGGCCTGTTGGTAGGGATGACGACAACGTCTAGCTTGTAGATGGACCAGAACTCACCGGCCTCGGTCTCCGCAGTACCGGTCATACCTGCAAGCTTGTGATACATACGGAAATAGTTCTGGAGAGTGATGGTCGCAAAGGTCTGTGTGGCAGCCTCGACGGTAACATTCTCCTTGGCCTCGACAGCCTGGTGGAGACCGTCGCTCCAGCGGCGTCCCTCCATGATACGGCCGGTCTGCTCGTCCACAATCTTGACCTTTCCATCGACAATGATATAGTCCACGTCCTTCTCGAACATTGAATAAGCCTTGAGGAGCTGGAGCATGGTGTGGACACGCTCGCTCTTCAATGCGAAGTCCTCCATAAGCTCATCTTTCTTAGCCTGTCTCTCGGCAAGGCTGAGGGCAGAGTGCTCGATTGTGGCTATCTGAGAGCCCACATCAGGGAGGACGAAGAAGTTCGGATCCGAAACTTCGGACGCCAGGACATCGTGTCCCTTGTCCGTCAGGTCAACAGTATGGTGCTGCTCATTGATCACGAAATAGAGCTCGTCGGTAACCTCCGGCATCTGGCGCTCATTGTCCTGGATATAGAAATTTTCAGCCTTCTGCATCAGCTGCTTCATACCCGGCTCGCTGAGGAACTTGATGAGAGGCTGATATTTCGGAAGACCTTTCTGACATCTGAAAAGGAGTTTTCCGCCAAGAGCCTCGTCCCTGTTGGCAATGGCCTTCTTGGCATCATTGAGAGTCTTGGTGATGAGGGCGCGCTGGCTTGCGTAAAGTTTCTCGACATATGGGCGGAACTGCTTGAACTGCTCGTCGTTCTGGGACTTGCCCACAGGTCCTGAAATGATGAGAGGAGTCCTGGCGTCGTCAATGAGGACGGAGTCCACCTCATCGACAATGGCGAAGTGATGCTTGCGCTGGACGAGGTCATTCATCCTCGACGCCATATTGTCCCTCAGATAGTCGAAACCGAACTCGTTGTTGGTTCCGAAGGTGATGTCGCATTCGTATGCCTTACGGCGTGCATCGCTGTTCGGCTCGTGCTTGTCAATGCAGTCCACTGACAGGCCGTGGAACATGTAGAGCGGTCCCATCCACTCGGAGTCTCGCTTGGAGAGGTAGTCATTGACCGTAACCATATGGACTCCCTTGCCTGCGAGAGCGTTCAGGAACACCGGCAATGTTGCCACGAGGGTCTTTCCCTCACCTGTCGCCATCTCGGCAATCTTGCCCTGATGAAGAATTATACCGCCGATGAGCTGCACGTCATAGTGGACCATATCCCAGGTCTGCTCATTTCCTCCGGCAAGCCAGTGGTTCTTCCAGAGCGCCTTCTCCCCGTCAATCTCCACGAAATCGTGGGACACGCTCATAGCACGGTCGAAGTCATTGGCAGTCACCTCGACAATTTCGTTCTGAGCAAACCTGCGGGCCGTTGACTTCATTATCGCGAATGCCTCAGGGAGAATCTCGTCGAGCATCTTCTCGATTGCGGCATCCTCATCCTTCACAAGTTTGTCTGACTCGGTGGCGAGCTGCTCCTTCTGGCTGACAGGTATATCGCTCTCGAGCTGAAGCTTTATTTCGGCAATTCTGTCCTCAAACGGCTTCTCTACTTCCCTCAACCTTCTCTTGAGCTCTGCTGAATGAGCCCTGAGGCCGTCATTGTCAAGTTTGTCAATAGTCTCATAGGCCGCAAGCACCTTTTCAAGTATCGGCCTGATCTTCTTCATGTCGCGGTCGGATTTGGTTCCGAACACTTTCTTGATAATATCTACTAAAGCCATTGTCTTTACAAATTTTCACACAATCCCACAAATTTAGCAATATTTACGCTTATTGGCAAATAGTTGGGCTATTTTGGCCTTCCTTCCCGTCAAATTTTGCGGATGAAGCGTGCCGGATTTCCAGCCCAGATTTCTCCAGGAGGCACATCCCGGGTAACGACGCTGCCAGCCCCGACAATGCTGCGCGGGCCGATAGTGACGCCCTTGAGAATATAGCATCCGGTACCGATAAGAACATCATCCCCAATCACTATTGGTGCAGAGGCAATGTCTCCAAGTTCGTCTGCCCTGTTGCGCCGCAGTTCAAAGTTCAGGCTGTGGGCATCGTGGTCCATTATCACGCAGCAGGCCCCTATGTTGACATTGTTCCCGACAGTGATGCTGTTTCTCGCCCAAAGACAGGGGCTGCTCATTCCGACATTGTTGCCGATGACTATCCTCGCCCCTTCCTCAGCGCAGATGCAGCCTATCTGTCTGCGGCTTATTCTGTTGATATTCAGGCCGCTTGAAAAATTGAAACGCTCGCCGATGTCAATTACCGCCCCGCGTTTCCGGACCAGTTTCACCCATCCCCGGATACGTGAACGAGGCCCGAGCGAGACGCCTTCGGCAATGAACCTGAGACGGTTGGGAACTATGGACAATGCCGCCAGCATCTTGTCCGGCATCCTGAAAAGTGATGAGAATATGTCTGAAACTCGCATAATCTTCCTTCAAATTCGCAATTATTTGATACAAAGATACAGATACTCATTCAAAGAAGATGTACAGATTTGGAATATTCGACCAAATGATATAAATTTGCGACCAAAATAATAATTACAACGAAAGGTTCTATGAGTATTCCACAACGGCATTTTCCAAGGAAAAATTCACCCAGTGGGGCGACAGCGACGACGAAGGCTACGGTCTCACCGAGACTTCCCCGCTGGTCAGTTTCTCAATGAACAGATGGAGAACTGCAGGCTCAACCGGCTACCCTGTCCACAATGTCCAGGTAAAGCTCATTGACGTGAATCCAGAGACCGGCGAGGGCGAGATTGTGGTGAAGGCCCGCCTCCTCAAGGTGGTGAACAAGAACGTCAACAAGACCTCCCAGGTCAGCTCCATCGAGGTTATGAAGGAGCCGTTCGAGAAGACCGCAACAATGAAAATCCGCCGGTTCAAGTACAAGGACTCGGCACCGACGGTAGAAGAAGAAAGAGAGTCTAAGAAGGACTGATGCTATTGCAGCACCTTAATTGAAATAACCTTGACATCAGACGTCGGCCTGTCCCCGCGACCGGTCGGCGTTTCCTGTATCTTTCCGACAATATCAATGCCGGACTCGACCTCCCCGAAGACGGTGTACTGGCCGTCGAGGAAAGGAGTGCCACCGACATTGGCGTAAGCCTCTTTCTGCTCCGCACTGAACTGCGGCTTAGGTATCGAGGCGCAGATAGCGTGTGTCTCGGCGAGGAGTTCGTCCTGCAATGCGGAAAGTCCTGCCATGTCACGCTCCCGGCGGAGTTTCATTATCATATCGCGGCGCTTTGAAGCCAGGCCGTTGAACACGGTCTGCTCCTGCTGCATCTGCATCTGCTTCTCCATCTGGCGGAGTTCGCCTGCTGAATATTTCTTGCCCCATACAATGTAGAACTGGCTTCCGCTGCTGCGCTTCTCCGGATTGACCTCATCTCCCTGCCTTGCGGCACAAAGGGCTCCCCTCTTATGGAATAAAGCCGGAAGAATCTCTGCCTCAATGGTATAGTCAGGTCCGCCCACACCAAGGCTCTTCCCCGCAGGCGCACCTATGCTGTCCGGGTCGCCACCCTGTATCATGAAATCCTTTATCACCCTGTGGAACAATGTCCCGTCATAATAACCCTCCTCCGCAAGCTTCAGGAAATTGTCCCTGTGCTTCGGGGTCTCGTCATAGAGGCGCACGGTGATGTCGCCCTCCGTAGTCCTGATCAATACTTTTGTCATATCTGTTTCTGTTTCAAAAATTCCCGCTAATATAGTCAATTGTAGGCAAATGCCAATGAGGCGGCGATAATGCTCCGGATATCTGAGCATCAGACACAAGGCCTGATCGAGTCAGATAATCTTCTCAAACATCCCGCGCTGTCCGGGATAGAGTCCGGCGAGGTGGTCGATGATCACCTGCCGTGATTCTTCAGGGCTGCAGCCTGTGCTTACGGGGTTGCCGGAAGATTCAGAAGCCTCCTCCAAGAACTTGGCCCAGAAGGGATTCCCGGAGGGGCTTTCAACAATGCGGAACAGGGCGTCCGGGGTCGTGATGGTGTTTCTCTGCCAGCCTTTGTATTCGCAGTTTGGGCCTCGATACACGCGGGTGATGTCCCCGATTACTGTCCAGGTCCCCATATCAAGATATCCCAGAAGGAAATCCACCGCCTGCCTTGTAACCTTGGGAATCAGATATTTTTCCATATGGCCGCCAACCTTCTTGCGGATCTGCAGCGGGACCTTCCGGTCAAGGATTGACCTTATTTCCGAAGATTCCAGCGATTCATTCTCCCGGATGGCGGACAGCAGGACAGGAGAGAGATACTTCTGGAGCCGCTGGTCAATGGTGACCGCCTTGAGCATCCCTCCCTGCGCGAACTGATACTGCGACAATGACCGCCTCCAGTTCATCAGATGACGGTACATCTCCTCCGTAGCGAAAGCTGCCCTCCGTGAAAGGTACTTGCCGTAAACAATGCCTTCATGTATGGCGTCAATTTTCCAGTCCCAGGGTCCCAGAATGTCGGAAGAATAGAACCCGGAGTCCGGATGCGTGAGATCCTCAATGGACCATCCTGGCACCGGACTTCTGAAGAACGGCACAATCCCGATCTCCCGGATTGCACCTATCATTGTTTCAGCAGAGCATATATATCCCGTTTCCTTCATGACGCCATTGACATATTCTTCTATAGTTCTTCAAATATCAACTTTCTCGGGCAAAATAGCAAAACCCCTCTCAGCATCGCCGAAAGGGGTTTGAAGAATTCGGGACAACTGATTTCATTGTTCATAGACAATAAAAATGAAAACTATCTTGATTTTATTGTCCACAGGATAGAGACCTGTGAGATAGTCAAGATCACAAAAGACCTTCCTATGAGGACTGGTTCCCACCGAAATCAAAGCGTATACGCGAGCGTATGTCAAACGGAATCTGGCGGGAGTCCACAAACTGCCACTCGTCTATCATATAGCCGCCGTGGCGGACGATGTTATCTTCAATGGCCTCCTTGATACCAAGATTATAAATCAGATCTGCATTTGACTTGAACCAGTATTCGCTGCTGTCGGGAAGAGTGAGGGTCAGAGTATCGACGCAAAGATTGCAATTATCAATTTCTTCTCTCAGCCGCACCTCCAATTCTGTCATCTGGCGAGGTTCTTCATCTTCAACCGCCTGCTTTTCACCATCTGCAATCGCCTGCTCCACCCCATCACCAATTTCCGCATCGTCATAAAACTCCGGATCGTCATATTCCTCGAATCCGCCTATGTCTTCACCGATGTATTCCAGTTCTTCAGATGTCGGTTGGCGTACGAGGCCTCCGGTGGCAGCTTTCAACAATTCAATGAAACAATACATTCTCTGAAGCCCTTTAAAAGGCTTCAGCCGGTATGTCTCATCATCTTCAAGAACAAATATTACCGTCCCCAAGATTTCCTGGCCGTGGCCATAAATAATGGTTCCTGTCATATTGTCCGGCAGTTCTCCCTTATACCCGTTCTTATCGACCAGCATAGCCACGTGGCAGGATTCTCCATCCAGGCCGAGTGCCTTTGTAATGCGTTGGAGGGCATGAGAATAATGCACAATGTCATAATCCATCTGAGGAAGCACCTGATCCATTGTGTCTTCTCCCACATCCATAGCATAGTAGAATCCCCGAGGATAAACCGCTATTACGCCGGCAGCGTCCTTCCCGTCTTCTTCAGGATAGGCAGCCACATATTCATTCAGCCACAATCTTTCTATTTCATCGTCATACTTGGACAGCATATTGGAGACATATCCATAGGCGACCTGCCCCAACGTGAACATTTCACGATCGCCCATGCGTACCGCCTGCAGGCAGGTACGGGCAATGTCCGCAGCGGATGCTCTCATTTCAGGAGGCAGAGCGTCCCCTTTGTAGTAATGGATATAAGCCTTGAGGTAGAAGCAACTGGAGTGCCCAAGCTCGCATCCCCGCTCCAGCGGTATCAATGCCTCTTCCTGGTTCTCCGCATAACCGAGAAAACCCAAATGCAACAAAAACCCCTTGAGATAGCAGGCGTAAGTATCATATCGGGCAATGGCGTAATCCAAGCCTTCGGCAATTTCATTGTGAAGTTTATTCTGCTCCTCAGGAGAAAGAGCCAGGAAATCGTCCTGTTCCATCATTGCCTTGAAGCGATGGCAGTTGACGGCTCCTTTTCGGGCTCCTTCTTCAGCCACTGAATAAGCTTTTTCTTTATCTCCCCGTATCAGGTAGAAATTGGCCAAGGGGAAATAACCATGTATATTGCTGCGTTCAATACTGGTCAGATATGCTTTCTCCGCCTCTTCCGGATCAGAGGTTTCCAAAGCATCTCCCAGAAGATCGTAGTAAATCGGATCCGCGCCCGGGTTCTTGTCCAAATGCTTTTTCAGGATATCCGCCGCCAAAGCAGGATTCTTCTGAGTCCCATACCCTCCGTAAACAAGATTCTCGAGCATTTGGTATTGAGCGAGCTCGCTGCCATTGGCATAGGAAGTCTGCATCAGATAAGCGTAGATATCGTGCCTGGCTTCGTCCGATTCAATCCGTCCGTCATAGTTCATTATGGCCAGGGCGGCATTTGCATCTTGAACACCGTTCGAACCAGCCCACGCGAGGAGAGTTTCAGCTTTTTTCAGGCTGTTTCCGTCAGGGTTAACCAAAGACAGCCATCTGCCGTATCCGTAAGCTGCATATAAGTCACTGCCGCTATTCTCTTTGAGCAGCTCCACCATCTCCGCTGAAATACTCTTGGTGCGCCAATTTGTAAGGAAATGCTGCAGAAATTCTCGGTCATGGGTAATTTTAAAACTGGATTTCATAGATGTGGTTGTATGTCGGTTACGCAAATATAGTAATATTTAAAAAAACCTACATCACTTGTAACTACTCAGGTACCCCTGACCTGACTATAAACATAAGGAAGCGCGAGGCTTTCGCCACCATGATATAACTTTTTTCAAAAATTTCCCAACTTTTTTCATCTTTGCTCCGTCTAACTGTTGAAAGCGCCCGAAAACGGACGGATATGTTAAACATTAAAATTTTCAATTATGACGTCAATCATTGTCCCTATTGGAATCTGTGTGGTACTGCCAGTTATGCTTGTATGGCTTGTTACAAGAGTACGCAGGAATGAAATTGACAAAAAAGCGGAGGTCATGATCAAGGCTATCGAGTCGGGAGCCACAATCGACAGCGATTTGTTCAAGGAAGCTCCGAAAAAGCGGAAAAGCACGAAGGAACGCCTTCTGAACCGCCTGATCTGCGGTTGCGCGGCATCCATTATAGGCGCCGCCCTGACTGCCATCGGC